>URFQ01000003.1 GCA_900547195.1 uncultured Butyricicoccus sp. | reverse complement strand
ATACTACCAAAGTGCAATTTGGTAGCGTTTTTTTACATTTACAAAACACCAAAGTGCAATTTGGTGTTTCTTTCAAAACGCAAAGGAACGCCCGAATCAGAAGTGGAGGATCACGGTGTTTTTGTGGAGAAAAAGGAGAGAGGCCGTATCGTTGCGGCGTGAGATGGAGCCGTGCGTTTCCTGCGGCGGTATAACGTCTATCCCAAAAGCATTGCCGGTCCAGCTCAGGTATGGCTATGTCGAAGGCGCGGGACAGCTTTGCCCGGGTTGCTATCGCCTTCTTTCAAAGGGTGCATTCTTTGGAGAGGAGGAGATGAGATGAACACAATGCCGAATATTCTGGCGCAATGGGATATCCCGGCCAATGGCGGCCCGCATCCACAGGATTTTTCCCGGCAGAGCAATGTACGTTATTGGTGGCGCTGTCCGCAGGGACACCAATATACCATGAGCATTGCTGACCGTATGCGCGCCCGGGGCTGCCCCTACTGCGCCGGCGTAAAGGTGCTGGTTGGATTCAATGATTTGAAAAGCCGTCAGCCGGAACTGGCAGCCCAGTGGGACGCTGTCCGCAACGGAAGCCTGAAACCGGATCAGATTACCGAGGGAAGCTCTCAAAAGGTGTGGTGGAAATGCGAAAAAGGGCATTCCTGGAAAGCAGCCCCTTATATCCGGGCCAAAGGCCACGGCTGCCCCTATTGCGCCAATAAGCAGGTACTTACAGGATTCAACGATCTGGAAACCGTTTTCCCGGAGCTGGCGGCGCAATGGCATCCGACGAAAAACGGCGAGAAAACGCCGCGGGACGTGATTGCAACCACCCATGACGCCGCGTGGTGGCTTTGTAAAAAGGGGCATGCGTGGCGCGCAACGGTTGCATCGCGCACGCGCGGCTGCGGCTGCCCGGTGTGCGCCAATAAGGTTGCCCTTCCGGGATTTAACGACCTCAAGACCAACAACCCGGCGCTGGCGGCGCAGTGGCATCCCACAAAAAACGGGACGCTCCGGCCGGAAAACGTTACGCCGAGTTCGGGCGCAAAGGTCTGGTGGTTCTGTGACAAAGGGCATGCATGGCAAAGCATGGTTTCCACCCGGAGCCTTGGCGCAGGCTGCCCTGTTTGCGCGAACCGTCAGGTGCTGAAGGGCGTGAACGATCTGGCAAGCTGTTATCCGGCGCTGGCCGAACAGTGGCATCCGGAGAAAAACAAGGCCCTGCGACCCGATCAGGTTCCATTTGGCAGCAACCGTCCGGTTTGGTGGCAGTGTGAATATGGCCACGAATGGAAGTCGGTCATTGCTGCGCGAATCCGCGGCGCGGGCTGTCCATATTGCACAAACCGAAAGGTCTGGCCCGGCTTCAACGATCTCGCAACCACCCACCCGCTGCTGGCAAAAGAGTGGGATTTCGATAAAAATGAAGGCTTGACGCCACAGATGGTTACCTATGGAAGCCGCAAGGCGGTTTGGTGGCGCTGCGTCGAAGGGCACGAGTGGAGAAGCCGCATTTATTCCCGGGCATCGCAGGGCTGTGGCTGCCCAGCCTGCCTGTGCGAATATCGCAGCAGGAATAAACGAAAAAAAACAAGGGGAAATGATGAATATGAATTTGGAAGCATCACGGCCAGAGGAGCAGGAGATTGAAATTTCACTGGTAAAGATTTTTCAGCTTCTGCTTCGCAAGGCGCGGTGGATTGCGCTGGTGACAATCCTTGGCTTCCTGCTTGCAGGCGGAGGAACTTACTTTCTGGTCGATCCGGTGTACTCGGCGACCGCAACATTATACGTTTCGAGCAACAGCGGGCAGGCGGGCCCGGCGCTGACCGAAAGCGGCCTGCGGCTTTCCCAGCAGTTGGTCGAAACCTATATAGTCATTTTGGAAAGCAACACCATGCTGGAAAAGTCGGCAAAGCAGCTGGACGTCGAAGGGATCGACGCGGCCGCGCTGCGGCACATGATGGAAGCGGCCGCGGTCAATGCAACCGAAACCCTGCGTGTGACCATGCGCCATACCGACCCGCAGACCGCGCTCAAGGCGCTGCAAACCCTGGTTGCGAATGCGCCGGAGGAAATCGGCCGTGTGGTGAAGGGCGGCGAGGTTTCGGTGATCGATAGCCCGGAGCTGTCTAAAACGATCGACTGGCCGCTGAAGAAAAACACTGCGCTCGGCGGCATGATTGGTTTTGCCCTTTCTGCCGGGCTGGTGGTCTTGGTTGGGATTTTGGATAAAACCGTATATACAGCGGAAGATATTATGGAAAATTGCGACCTTCCGGTTCTCGGCGAAATCCCGGACGCCTTTATTGGAGTTACAAATAAAGGAAACGGGGGGGGGGTATAACCTATGAGCCTACATATTTTTAATCGTTCCAGGAAGCCTCCGGAAAACGGCGCAGATGCGCATGCCGGGGTGCTGCTTGGGGAAAAAAGCGCGTTTGCCTATCAGGAGGCATACCGTGTGGCGCGTACCAACCTCCTTTATCTGCCGATTGAAGACCGCTGCCGTAAAATTGCGGTCACAAGCGCGGTGCCGGCGGAAGGGAAATCCACGGTTTCCGCCAATCTGGCGATTTCGCTGGCCATGGCCGGCAAGCGGGTGCTGATCATTGATATGGATATGCGTAAGCCGGTGCAGAACATGATGTTCCGGAAACCGCGCGGGCCTGGGCTGAGTGAATTTCTCGCTGGGTTGGATGAGGCCCCGTCCGTTCAGCAGACCGAATATGAGGGCCTTTCCCTGCTGGCCTCCGGACGTATCCCCAAAAATCCGGCGGAGCTGATGCTTTCGAAGCGCATGGACGCGCTGTTCGGGCGGTTGGAGCAGGATTACGACTATATTCTTGTGGATACCCCGCCGATTGCAATTGTTACCGATGCGACGCTGGTGGCGAAGCATGTGCATGGCTATATCCTCAGCGCACGCGGCCGCTATTCGAAGACGGATGGGGTTCAGAGAGCGGCGGCCACCCTACGGGAAGCGAACGTCCCGGTATATGGCGTGATCCTCAATGGATTGAACCCCAAAGATGGACGATACGGCGGATATCGGTACTATGGCCGCTATAAACGCTACGGCAAAAGCGGATATTACAGTTCCTATGGCGGTGAAGATGCATAACCGCGCCCCCGGAAAGCAATTCGTCCGGACGTATTCCATCCTGATGGTGCTGTGGATCGGGTTTATCTTCTGGAATTCCCTGCACAGCGGTGCGGAATCCGCCCAAAGCAGTAACTTTGTGCTCGAATGGCTTCGAAAGATCCCCTTCCTCACCGGGTTGGATGGAACCCTGGTACGGAAAGGCGCGCATTTCACCGAATTTGCAATGTTGGGCGCGCTTGCCGCAGGCAGCGTGCCGGCAGCAACCCTTGCAAAGCCGCTGTTCTGCGCCCTGCTCACCGCGGTGAGCGATGAAACCATTCAGCTGTTCGTCGAAGGTCGGAGCAGCGCGGTTCGGGACGTCTGGATCGATTTTGCGGGCGCGCTGCTCGGCGTGCTGCTGTACCGGCTTATCTTCCGGAGGGAACCGGAACAGCGAAACCCCAGAACCGGCCGGTGGTTTCTTTTGCCGCTGCTTCTGGCCGGATGCTGCATGGCGTTTATTTGGGGGCAATCGCTGCAGGATGCGCAGACATCCAATGAGGTCAGCGGCACGGTGATGCATGCCGTACAGAACTGGACGGCGGCAAGCGCGGGAAAAACGCTGCCGGTCACGCAGCATCTGATCCGCAAAAGCGCTCATTTTACCGAGTTTTTTGCGCTGGGCGTATGCCTCTATTTACTATTCCCGCGAAGAATTCCCGGAGGCTTCTGGATGCGGCTGTTTCTGGGCCTGCTGCTGCCGTGCAGCGATGAGGCCCTGCAACTTATGGTGAATGGAAGGAGCAGCCGGGTTCCGGACGTATGGATCGATTTTAGCGGCGCGGTCTGCGGCATGCTGCTTGCAGCCGCGGGCCTGTGGCTTTGGGCGAGGAGGAAGCGCAATGAAAATTTGGAAACGGATCCTTCTGATCCTGGCGGTCACACTGCTGACCGGTATGGGAACCGTGGCTGCATGGCAGAGGAATACACTCGAAGCGCTGAAATACGCCGCCACGATGGATCAGGAGAAAATCCTGACGGAAATTCAGGAAAATGAGCAAACGCTTGAGCGCGTGATGAAGGAATATGCCCTGCATGGGGAAAACCTCACCGCTGAGGATATCCAAAAATTGCAGAGCGGACAAATGACCGAGGAAGAGGCCATTGAAAAACTGCTGGCCCCAGTCGGGGAAGCACAGGCGCAGACGGAGACCACAGAAACCCCGCAAGCACAGGCATCCTCATCCGCGAAGGAGAATGCCGACGTGGATGCGGCCGTCCAGCGGCAGATTGCCCGGCTATATGCCCTGAAGGCGCAGTATCTTGGGCAGATCGAGGGCGTGGTTGCTGGGGTGAAAGCACAGTATCAGGCACTTCCCGCCGAGCAGCGCACGGCTTCCGCCAAACAGAGCCTGATCAGCAGCGGCATCAGCCGGATTGCGGGACTCGAAGGGCAATGCGATGGCCAGGTTGCGGCGGTGGTGTCGGAACTGCGTTCCATCCTGTCCGGCGCGGGCCGGAGCACCAGCCTAGCCGATCGGGTGCAGTCTGCATACAATCAAGAGAAAAGCTTGAAAAAAGCATATTATGCCAGCCAGATAGGATAAAGCATAGACATTTTTTTAAATAAAGGGAGCGTGAATTATGAAAAACAGGTATTTTGGGCGGAAAACAACGGCAATGTTGTGCGCGTTGGCGGTTAGCGCCGGACAGCTTCCAGCCATGGCGGCCAGCGCATCGGATTTCTCCGACCTGCCGGACAACTGGTCGAAACCCGCCCTTGAGTTTGCCATTGCAAACGGCTTGCTCCAGGGCTACGATGGCCTGCTTCGTCCGAACGACCCGATGACCCGCGCGGAAATGGCGACGGTTTTGAATCAGGCGTTTGCCGCGGAAGCGCAGGCGGTGATTTCGTTCGCCGACGTGCCGTCCACGGCATGGTATTACACGCAGGTGGCAAAGGCGGTACAGATGCAGACGTTTGCGGGCGTTTCGGATACGCAGTTTGCACCGAACCTTTCCATCACCCGCGAGCAGGCGTTCGCCGCCATTGCGCGCGCGTTCCGCCTGGAAGACAGCGGTACAGCCGGGCTGGATAAGTTCAGCGATAAGGGCGAGGTCTCTTCGTGGGCGCAGAACTCGCTGTCCGTGCTGGCGGGCGGCGGTTATGTTGTGGGCGATAACGGAAAGCTGCGCCCGAGGGATACCATTACCCGCGCGGAGTTCTGCCAGGTCATGTATCAATTGATCGCGCGTTTTGTTTCGCAGACCGGCGAGGTTTCCGAGCTGGGCGAAGGCAATATTCTCGTCAATGAGGCGGGCGTGACGGTCAAAAACGCCAAAATTACCGGCGACTTGATTGCAGGCGACGGCATTATGTCCGGTTCGTTTACGGTGCGCGATACCACGGTCGGGAACCGGCTGCTGGTGCGCGGCGGCTCGACCAATACGGTTTATATTTATGGGACGCAGGCTAAAAACGGCATTGTGGTCTTTAACCCGAACAGTACGGTGCTGATTGTCACGGACACCAGGCAGACGGTAAAGAATGATCTGGAAGCACAGACGCCGGTCATTCTACAGGGCGACTTTGGCACGGTAACGGTCGCGAAGAACTCGAAAGTGACCGTCAAGGCGGGTGCCAGCGTTGCAAACTGGGTCTTTGAAGACGGCGCGACGATGGAAAACAATGTGGTTTTTGAAAGCACAGGAGGCAGCACCGGTGGCGGTGGCGGTGGTGGCGGCGGCGGAACCGTCACAACCAAGTATACGTGGAAGATTGCCCTGGACGCCAGCGTCAACAACACTTCGCTGACTGGCGGCGCGAAAACCCTGACCGGCTCAGCCTATACCACCAGCGGGACGAAGCTGGAAGACTTTGTAAACACGGTTACGGCGGACAGCGAAAATGCCGTTCAGTTTGCAATGCAGAATCTGCTTGAGAAAGCCATAGCGGGCAGTGCGAGCACGGAACCGATGTTGTCTGAGGATGGGAAACTGCTGCCGATGACGTTCAACACGGAAGTGGAAGTGCCGCCGGAGACCATCCTGAATGGCGATGTGGCGAGCGACGTTGCAGCGAAAGTGCCGGCGGAGGCCGGTGCAACAGAGACGGACGTTGTTGCTGTCCTGAACGGCATCGCCACCCCGAAGGGCGAACAGGCGGCCGTCGTTGCGAACGCGGATGCAGAAAAATGGCTTGCAATTATGGACACCCTGACCAGCGAATATAAGGATGTATTCGAGACGGACGGAGACGGTATGCTGATCGCGGTGAATATTGAAAAGGCTAAAGTAGACAAAATTATCGAGGAATTCGGCATTCAGGGGATTTCCATAACGGATGACAACTTCGACGATTTAAAGGCTACATATGTTGCGCAGTACAACAACCTGCTCGCGCTGCTGAGGGCCAAGAACAGCACCAGCCCGCGCGCGGCGCTGCTGCGTGCTGCGGACGACGAAACGGTCACGATGCATGTACCTGTCAGCGTCAATATCGGCGCGGTGCTTTGGGCAAATGAATCCGCACTGTGGGCGCAGGTGGATGAGATCTTCGTAAAGAATGACCCGGAGGTTGCGGCCCTCAAGGCTGCCGCGCCGGTAAGCGACTTCCTCGTGAAGGATGGGGAGGACTATTACCTGAAGGCCGACGCAGGGCAGGGCGGCGCATATCAGGGCAGCAGCTTTACGGCGGATTGCGCCGCGTATCTCACAGAGAAGATGATCGAAATTGCACCGCTGATGTATGCGGTGGCAGCGAAGGGCGAAGTAGACCCCAGCAACCAGACCTATCCGGAATCCCGCCTCCAGGAGATGTTCGTAAACCGCATGAAGCTGGACATCAAGCAGGCATACAAGTCCGACAGCGATGGCACCGATCAAAACACAAAGGTCACGGCGGATTACGCGGCGTTTGTGAAAGCGTTCCGCGAGAAGAAGGGCGATATGACGCTCAAGGAAGCCATTGACCTGCTGGGTGCAGACTGCTTTGAGGTCGACAAGACCTTTAAGGGCGCGAATATGGAGCGCTTTGTCCGGACCATCCTGGACGGAATGTCCAGTATCCCCGACACGGTGGATAAGGAAACCCTGATCCGGCAGATTATGAACCGTCTGGAAAGATACAACCTCATTGTAGATGCAACGCTCGACTGGAATACCGCAATCCCAACGCAACAGTAAAAATACCTGCTGTATGGAGGCAACTGAATGAAACCTGTTTCAAAAGCATTTTGCGCCTGCATGCTGGCCGCGGCCTGCATGACCAGCGCGGGCGCGGCGAACTTCTCCGATGTGGCCGCGGAAAGCGCCGCCGGAAAAGCAATTTATAAAATGGCGGACGCCGGCATTCTTGCCGGTTATCCGGATGGCACTTTCCAGCCGGACAAGGGGCTGACGCGCGCGGAGTTTGTCCAGATTGCAAACCTGACGTTTGGAATCCAGCTCACCGACGAAACTCCGCTTACCTTCACCGACGTACCGGCAACCTATTGGGCGTATGACCGGATTCGGGCGGCCTATAAAGCGGGATATATTGCCGGCGTGGGCAATCACCAGTTTGCACCGGAGGGTGTGCTGACCCGTGAACAGGTTGCGGCCATGGTGGATCGAATCCAGAAATTTGAAAACCTCGCGGGGACGAAGGTCACGATTACCGACCCGGTGTCCGGCTGGGCCAGGGATTCGGTCGAACGCGCCATTGCATGCGGCTTGTTCACCCTCCCGGCGGATGGGACGTTCCGCGGCACACAGGCAATCACCCGGGCGGAGGTTTGTCAGGCGCTGGCACAGTATGTTAAGGACGCCGAAGCCCCTTCCCAGAATATCGGCGGCACGGGCGGCAGCACAGGCAGCGGAGGCAGCGGAGGCAGCGGAGGAAACTCCGGCGGCTCGACCAGTACCGACAGCAGCACTCCGGCCGAGGTTGTCAGTGCGCTGAAGGATGCGTCGAGTGCGCTTGGCAAGATCAGCTATGATGGCCCGATGATGAACGAAATTATCACAACCATGAAAACCTGCATTGACGATGCACTGGAAAAGGAAAGCAAGGGCACAACCATCACAGCAGAGTATGTGAAGAAAACGTATGAAGATGAGATTGCAAGAGTGCGTTCCCTTTATGACGATCTGATGCAGGCCAACAAGGATCGTATTCAGCAGGATATTGTCCAGCAGGTGGAGAAGGTCAGTACGATCAGCATCCTGCGGGATTATTTCCTGAGCTGACGGCGGGGCACAAAAGTAAGGAATAGGGAGAGGAAGCACTTGATAGACTTTCACGCCCACATCCTGCCTGGGGCGGACCATGGCAGCGATGGAATTAAAACAAGTTTACATCAGCTTGCGCAGGCTTTCCGTGTAGGGGTCACCGATCTCGTCGCAACCCCGCACTTTTATCCACATAAGCACACCGTGACAGATTTCCTGCGGCGCCGCGACCATGCGTGGTCGCGGCTGCAGGAAGCCTGGATCCCGGGCGAAATCCGAATCCGCTGCGGCGCAGAGGTGCTTCTCTGCGCCGGGCTGGAACGGATGCCGGGAATCGAGCAGCTTTGCATTGCCGGCACGCGGGTTCTGCTGGCTGAAATGCCGTTCCGGCCATTGGAAGAGACTGTGCTGGATACCATTTATAATTTGCAATACCAGAATGGCTTGACCGTCGTCCTTGCACATATTGACCGCTATCCCGAGGAGCAGGTGGAGCAAGCGATGGAAACAGGCGCGCGTGCTCAAGTGAATGCGGACGCGGTCTGTGCGCTGCGTTCCCGCTTCAAATGCCTGCGCTGGGCGGAGCAGGGGATGATCTCCGCTCTTGGAAGCGACATCCACATGCGTGGAAATCAGTATCAAAAACTGGAGAAAGCAGACAGAGTCCTAAAACGATACATAGAGGATATTGAAGAAAAAGCAGAGGCATTGTTGTGGGGTCCGGAGGGGATTCCCGGCCTTGTGGAAAAGGAAATATAAGGAGATTGAAGATGAAGGGGATTATTCTTGCGGCCGGGAAAGGGACACGGCTCTATCCGATGACAAAATCTGTGTGCAAACCATTGCTTCCGGTTTATGATAAACCGCTGATTTATTACCCGCTTGCCCTGTTGTTGCAGGCAGGCTGTGACGAAGTTTTGATTATTATCCCGCCTGGAGAAGAAGCTGTGTTTTCCGGGCTGCTGGGGGATGGTTCCAATCTTGGAATCCGAATCTCCTATGAAGTACAGAAGGTGGCGCGTGGCATCGCGGACGCGCTGATTATTGGAGAGAATTTTATTGGCGGCGACCGGGTTTGTCTGGCGTTGGGGGATAACATCTTTTATTCCAAAAGCCTTGCAGGGCAGCTGCAAAGGGCGTCTGCCATTTCGAATAAAGCCGTTGTTTTTGGCTATTGGGTGGAAGATCCGCGGGCGTTCGGCGTGATCGAATTTGACAGCGATGGCAATGCAATCAGCATTGAGGAAAAACCGAAGAATCCGAAATCCAATTATATTGTGCCGGGGCTGTATTTTTACGATGCTTCGGTCGTAGAGATTGCAAAGAATTTAAAGCCGTCGGCGCGCGGCGAGTTAGAGATTACCGATGTGAATCTGGAGTATCTCCGTCAGGGAAGGCTGCAGGTCATTGGGCTGGACCGGGATACGGTTTGGCTGGATGCAGGAACAGCCGACAGCATGCATGAAGCGTCCGGCGTTATCCGGAAGATACAGGAGGAAACCGGGCGATATGTTGGCTGTATTGAGGAGGATGCACTCCATCAGGGTAAGATTTCTCCGGAAAAAGTGATGGAAACCGGGGAGAGGCTGCAAATGACGTTATACGGCCAGTATCTCAAATGCATTGCTTTGGCAGAAAAAGAGAACTTAAAGGTTACAGTTTGAATTGGACGGTCAAATAGAGGGGAGCAGACAACATGGCACAGGCGACAGAAGAACGGGTAACGGCTTATCAAATACCAAATACTGCATGCCAGCCAGAAGAGAGTATAACGGGCATCCCGAAAAAACGGTATGGGTACCGTTTTTGCAAACGGACACTCGATATTTTTGCAAGCGCAATGGCGCTTCTGGTGTTAAGCCCGTTTTTTTTGATCATCGCGCTCATTATTTTTGTGGATGATCCGCATGGCAGTCCGTTTTATCATCAAGATCGTGTCGGGAAAGACGGAAGAATCTTTCGCTTTTGGAAATTTCGATCGATGGTAGTCAATGCAGATCAGCTTTTGGAGAAGCTGCAAACACAAAATGAAAAAGACGGCCCGGTTTTTAAAATGAAAAATGATCCACGTATCACCAATATCGGCCGGTTCATCCGAAAAACCTCGATTGATGAATTGCCGCAGCTTTGGAATGTGCTTAAGGGGGATATGAGCCTGGTCGGTCCCAGACCGGCTTTGCCGGCAGAGGTGGTACAGTACAACAGTTATCAACGCACACGCTTGTCTGTGATTCCCGGTTTGACCTGCTATTGGCAGGTACAGAATCATCGGGATCAGATTGGGTTTGATGAGTGGGTGGATTTGGATGTCAAATATATTAAAGAACAAAGTATGTGGCTCGATATTCGGTTGATTTTGCTGACGGTAAAGGTGGTTGTTACCGGGCAGGGACAGTAATTGCAAAGAAAGAGGACGGAAGCATGAATATTTTGCTTGCAGGCGGAGCTGGTTATATCGGTTCGCATACCGCAGTGGAACTGCTGGATGCTGGCCACGATGTCATTATTGTGGATGATTATAGCAATAGTTGTCCGGCAGTAATCGAGCGGATCGAAGAAATTTGCGGGAAACGAATCATTGCATACCAGGCGGATGTCAAAGATGCGCAGGCTATGCGCAAGGTTTTTAGAGAAAACCGCGTGGATTGCGTCATCCATTTTGCAGGATTGAAGGCTGTTGGAGAATCGGTGCAGAAACCTCTGGTGTATTACCGGAATAATATCGACACCACGTTGACTTTATTGGAATGCATGAAGGAAGCCGGGGTTACGCAGTTCGTTTTCTCTTCGTCCGCAACGGTCTATGGGGAAGAGAATGCAATTCCCTATATTGAGACCATGAAACGCGGCAGCTGCTCGAATCCTTATGGCTGGACCAAAGTGATGATGGAGGAGATTCTGGAGGATGCTGCAAAGGCAGATGCGCAATTGTCGGTTGTCCTGCTGCGGTATTTTAACCCGATCGGCGCACATGAGTCCGGCCGGATTGGGGAAGACCCACAGGGAATCCCCAATAACCTGATGCCGTATATCGCACAGGTTGCAGTCGGACGCAGAGATCATCTGACGGTCTTTGGCGGGGATTATGCGACGAAGGACGGCACCTGCCGCCGGGATTATATCCATGTCATGGATTTGGCAAACGGGCATTTGAAAGCAGTGGAATATGCTGCGCAGCAGCAAGGCGTTGCAGTGTTTAATTTGGGCACTGGCACGCCGTACAGTGTTTTGGAGATTATCCATGCCTTTGAAACTGCAACCGGGATGAAAATTTCTTACGAAATTGGCGAACGCCGGGCGGGCGATTTACCGGAGTTTTGGGCAAATGCAGATAAGGCGGCAGAAATTCTGGGTTGGAAGGCCACGAGGACTTTGCAGGATATGTGCCGCGATACGTGGAACTGGCAAAGCCGGAACCCGAAGGGGTACCGGAAATAGAGAAAGCCTATAGGAAATCGATGTGGTGACTGCGGCTTTGGACTTAAGTCTCGAGCTTTTCCATGGAAGAATCTGTGGAAGTTTACTGAATGGGACAAAGCGTTTTATATGGGTTGGAGGCACAACAGATATTGATAAAACTGTATTATGAGAGAGGAATAAAAAATTATAGGATATTTAATGTTAGCGGTAGCAGGTGTTGGTCATGGAGATATTATTTGCTTGTGCCATAATAGGAACAACAGCTGAGCAGAGGCTAAAGGCTTAGCTGAAGCATATATTTTTGCCCGGGAAAGTGGGCAAAAAAGCCCGTAAATATGGGAATTTTGACCGACATAGCACGAATAAAATGTCACGGTGGATAGGTGTTTGCCTATCTGCTGTTTGTCATGTTTTGGAATAAGTGTTTTCATATGTTTCAGATAGGCTAGAGTAAGGTCTCTTGCAGGACGTTACTTTTGTTTCAAATATAAGAGGATAATAAAGATATAAATAAAATAGATGAGTGTTTACTTCGAGGGGAGCAGTATTGCAAAGGTATCCCTTAGATATAAAATTCATTACCCCGGAGTTTTATTTATTAAGTACTATTTGGGGATGGAGGACGAATATGAAAGGAATTATTCTTGCAGGTGGTTCTGGTACACGTTTGTACCCGTTAACTAAGGTGACATCAAAGCAGTTGCTTCCTATTTACGATAAACCGATGATTTACTACCCAATGTCTGTGCTGATGATGGCGGGCATACGGGATATTCTAATTATTTCCACACCACAGGATACTCCTCGCTTTGAAGCATTGCTTGGAGATGGTCATCAGTTTGGTGTGAACTTGACCTACGCTGTTCAACCATCTCCAGATGGTCTTGCACAGGCGTTTATCATTGGTGCTAGTTTCATTGGAGACGATACTGTGGCAATGGTGTTGGGTGATAATATTTTCGCTGGTCACGGTCTAAAAAAACGACTGAAAGCAGCAGTGGAGAATGCAGAGTCCGGCAAAGGAGCTACTGTATTTGGCTACTATGTGGATGACCCGGAACGTTTTGGTATTGTAGAGTTTGATGCCAATGGTCATGCAATCTCTATTGAGGAGAAGCCTGCAAAACCGAAGAGTAATTACTGTGTGACTGGTCTGTATTTTTATGACAACCGTGTAGTTGAATACGCAAAAAATCTGAAACCTTCGGCTCGCAAGGAATTGGAAATAACTGACTTGAATCGTATTTATCTGGAGAATGATGGTCTAAATGTAGAACTGTTGGGACAGGGGTTCACTTGGTTGGATACCGGAACTCACGAGAGCCTTGTAGATGCTACAAACTTTGTTAAAACCGTGGAACAGCACCAGCATCGTAAAATTGCCTGCTTGGAAGAGATCGCGTATCTGAATGGCTGGATTAGCCGTGAGGAAGTGCTGGAAGTATATAAAGTGCTGAAAAAGAACCAGTACGGCCAGTATCTCGAAGACGTACTGGATGGCAAGTATATCGACATTTTGAAGTGACTAGAAGCTATAGAGGGATGAGAAGAAAAAATGACTATTATCGTAACTGGTGGCGCCGGTTTCATTGGCTCCAACTTTGTTTTCCATATACTGAATAAGTACCCGGATTATCGCATTATCTGTCTGGACAAGCTGACCTACGCTGGCAATCTATCTACATTGACTCCTGTGATCGACAATCCAAATTTTCGCTTTGTGAAGGCAGACATCTGCGACCGTGAGGCCGTCTATAAGCTGTTTGAGGAAGAACACCCGGATATCGTAGTCAACTTCGCAGCAGAGAGCCATGTGGATCGTTCCATTGTAGATCCAGGTATCTTCCTACAGACCAACATTATAGGCACGGCTACTTTGATGGATGCCTGTCGCAAGTACGACATTACCCGCTATCATCAGGTTTCCACCGATGAGGTCTACGGTGACCTGCCTCTGGATCGTCCCGACCTGTTCTTCACCGAGGAGACCCCGATCCACACCAGCAGCCCGTATTCCTCTTCCAAGGCTGCGGCTGACTTACTGGTCATGGCCTATTACCGCACCTATGGCCTGCCCGTAACCATTAGCCGTTGCTCCAACAACTACGGCCCATACCACTTCCCAGAAAAGTTAATCCCGCTGATGATTGCCAATGCGCTGAACGACAAGCCGCTGCCGGTATACGGTGAAGGCCTGAATGTACGTGACTGGTTGTACGTTGAAGATCACTGCAAAGCTATTGATCTAATTATACACAATGGTCGTGTGGGTGAGGTCTACAACATCGGTGGTCACAATGAGATGAAGAACATTGATATTGTAAAAATCATCTGCAAGGCACTGGGCAAGCCTGAAAGCCTAATTGTCCATGTGGGCGACCGCAAGGGTCACGATATGCGTTATGCCATCGATCCTACTAAGATTCACAACGAGCTGGGCTGGCTGCCGGAAACTATGTTTGCTGACGGCATCCAGAAGACCATTCAGTGGTATCTGAATAACAAGGAATGGTGGGAAACCATCATCTCCGGCGAGTACCAGAACTACTACGAGAAGATGTACAGCAACCGCTAATTTGCACCGATACTACGGAGGAGAACAATTTGAAAGTATTTGTTACTGGTGTCGCAGGTCAGCTGGGACACGACGTGATGAATGAGTTGCATAAGAGAGGCTATGAGGGGGTCGGCACCGATATCGCTCTTGAGTATAGCGGTGCACAGGATGGCACTGCTGTTACTACCATGCCTTATGTTCAGCTGGATATTACCGATAAGGAAATGGTCGAAAAGGTCATCAATGAAGTGAATCCTGATGTAGTGGTTCACTGCGCTGCATGGACCGCTGTTGATATGGCAGAGGATGACGACAAGGTGGAGAAGGTGCGCGCCATCAATGCAGGCGGCACCCAGAATATTGCAAATGTCTGCAAAAAGCTGGACAGCAAAATAGTTTTTATCAGCACCGACTATGTCTTTGATGGCCAGGGCACCGAACCTTGGAAGCCCGACTGCAAGAATTACAAGCCGCTGAATGTCTATGGTCAGACTAAGCTGGAAGGTGAGCTGGCTGTTTCCAATACGCTGGATAAGTATTTTATTGTCCGTATCGCTTGGGTATTTGGTGTCAATGGCAAGAATTTCATCAAGACCATATTGAATGTGGGCAAGAAGTTTGAAACCCTTCGGGTTGTTAATGACCAGATTGGAACTCCTACTTACACCTTTGACCTGGCAAGACTGCTGGTGGATATGGTGGAAACCGAGAAGTATGGCTATTACCATGCAACCAATGAGGGTGGCTATATCAGCTGGTATGACTTCACCTGCGAAATTTTCAAGCAGGCCGGTTATACCAACACAGTTGTTCCGGTCACGACGGAGGAGTATGGTCTCAGCAAGGCAGCACGTCCCTTCAATAGTCGCTTGGAAAAGAGCAAGCTGGTGGAAGCTGGGTTTGAGCCGCTGCCAACTTGGCAGGATGCATTGAGCCGTTATCTGAAAGAGATTGAGTTCTGATAGAGGATAGAGAAAATGGGACAGATTAAAGTTGAAAAGAATGTTGCAGGCATTGAGGGCCTGTGTGTGATTGAACCCGCTGTACATGGTGACAGCCGTGGCTATTTTATGGAGACCTACAGCCAGAGAGACATGGAGGAGAACGGAATTTATATCAATTTCGTTCAGGATAATCAGTCTATGAGCACTAAGGGGGTGTTGCGTGGCCTGCATTTCCAGAAATACTTCCCCCAGACCAAGCTGGTTCGTGTGATAAAGGGGAGCGTATTTGATGTTGCTGTTGATCTGCGTTCCGGTAGCGAAACCTACGGCAAATGGTACGGCATCGAGCTGACGGAGGAAAACAAGAAGCAGTTTCTGATTCCGCGCGGTTTTGCACATGGTTTCCTGGTTCTCTCGGATACTGCTGAGTTCTGCTACAAGTGCGATGATTTCTATCATGCTAATGACGAGGGTGGATTGGCTTGGAATGACCCAGAGATCGGCGTTAAGTGGCCGCTGCTGGTTGGTGAATACAAAGGTACAGCAAGTGCTGAAGGTTATGCGCTGGAGGACGGCACTGCACTGAATCTGAGCGAGAAAGATCAGAAGTGGCTGGGTCTGAAGGATATCTTTAAGTTTTAACGGGAGAATGTAACTATGCAGCATGTATTTATTGTCGGCTCAAAATCTCTCGGAGCCTACGGCGGCTATGAGACTTTTGTGTATAAGCTGACAGAATATCACCAGAATAATCAAAACATTAAATACCATGTAGCGTGCAAGGCAAATGGTGATGGCTGCATGGATGAAACCAAGCTGGAAAATGTCACCCGCATCAACGATTTGGAGTTTGAGTTTCAGAATGCGCACTGCTTCAAGATTCCGGTGCCGAACATTGGCCCGGCTGTTGCTATTTATTACGACGTTGCTGCGCTGAACTACTGTTGCAAGTATATTAAAGAGCATCACATTGAAAATGCCATCGTTTACATTCTGGCCTGCCGAATTGGACCGTTTGCGGGTTACTTCCACAGAAAAATTCACAAGCTAGGTGGTAAGGTTTATCTAAATCCGGACGGACATGAGTGGATGCGTGCTAAGTGGAGTGCACCGATTCGGAAGTATTGGAAGATCTCCGAGCAGATGATGGTGAAACACTGTGATTTGGCCATTTGTGACTCTGTGAATATCGAAAAGTACATTCATGAATGTTATGACGGAAAGGGTATCCATGGAAGTAATCCAAATACGACCTTCATTGCATATGGCGCTGATACTAAAATTAGCAAACTGGTAGATGATGATGAGAAGTTCCTGTCTTGGCTGGATAGCAAGGGTTTGGCGGCACACGAGTATTATCTGGTCGTTGGGCGTTTTGTTCCTGAAAACAATTACGAAACGATGATCCGCGAGTTTATGAAGAGCAAGTCGAAACATAATTTCGCTATTATCACTAACGTTAACGACAAGTTCCTGAAAGAGCTCGAGAGCAAATTGCACTTCAGAAGTGACCCCAGAATTAAGTTCGTAGGAACCGTTTATGACCAAGAGATGCTGAAAAAGATTCGTGAGAATGCGTATGGCTATTTCCACGGTCACGAAGTAGGCGGTACCAACCCCAGTCTCCTAGAGGCTTTGGGCAGTACTAATCTAAACTTGCTGCTGGATGTTGGCTTTAATCGGGAAGTTGCCGAAGAAAACGCTGTTTACTGGACAAAAGAATCCGGCAATCTGGCTGCACTGATTGAAAAAGCTGACGAAATGAGTAAAGCCGATATCGAAAGTTACGGTGTGAAGGCAAAAGGAAGAATTGCGCAGGCTTATAGCTGGCAGTATATAGCAGATCGATATGAAGAGGTGTTTTTAAATTAAGGTGTGTTATAGTTTAAAGTGAGTTGTATACTCCGACAATAATAAAAACATCTGCCGTTTAGTTTAGATTTAATTATGAATTTTGAGGAGCAACATTATGCAGGAAATGACGAACAAAGAAATGCAGGCAGTTGAACTGAATGCATTAAGAGTTCTTGCAGGGATTTGTGAAAAACAACATTTTGACTATTTTTTGATGTACGGAACCTTATTGGGAGCAGCTCGTCATAAAGGATTTATCCCGTGGGATGATGATCTCGATATTATGATGAAGCGCGCTGATTATGATAAGTTGTTGCGATATTTAATGGAGCATGAGGAAGAACTTAAGCCCTATAAGCTGTTCTGTAATTTGAATAACACCAGCTACCCATTTATGATTGCCCGTTTCTGCGATACCCGTTATAAGTATGTTGCCAACAACGAAAAGGATTGCGGCATGGGCATTTTTGTGGACATCTATCCACTGGACGGTGCCGGTCATTCCTGGGAGGAAGTGCAGAAGAAGGGAAACTATTTCCGGTTTCTTTCTTCTATGTGTTTCCTGGCTTCGAGAGAGCGATTCTTTGTTGCTCGTAAGGAATATTCTTCTAAAAAGAGCATTAAGCAGACGATCATTAAATTCCCTCTCTACCTGATTGCAAAGGCAACCGGTGTGCGTTTTTGGTTTAAACGTCTGGAAGTGCTTAAAGATACATACAAGTATGAGGAATGTGATTATGTCGGCCCCACTACTTGGCAGAGCGATTATAAGCGCGATGTTATGCAAAAAAAGTGGGTGGATGAAACAACTTTCGTTGAATTTGAAGGCGAAAAGTTCCGCGCACCCAAGTATTACAAAGAGGTACTGAAACACAAATACGGCAATTACATGCAGATGCCTCCTGTTGAAAAACGCGTGGCAACGCATGATTACAAAGCGTACCGAAAGTAAAAATGGTGATAGCGGAGAAGGACTGGATACCCGGAGCTGTCATAACAAGATCAAGTTAAGGAAGATATTTCTTAACAGCGGTCAGAATGAGAGATTCCAGATTGAGCTTGCACAGCTCAAGGCTGTCCATGTGGGAACGGATAATGTGGAACTTTTCAGCTTGTTCCACACACATCTCTCCATCCACGGAGGCCAGGACTTGTTCATCTATAGCTTTCATCCCCTTGGTGTGGAAAGAGGACACATCTGAGATTTTCTCTGTTAGGCACCCCAAGAGCCGGGAGGTAATAGCGGAAGCCGCCTTGCCAAAGATATCCGAGAATACGTCATCCAGCTTGATGTTGGAAACGGTGAGGCAATTCTGCGCCGGTTTTTCTCCCAAGCAGTGAAGTTGGTGAGTTTCCAGCGGTAATGTACCAAGTCCCGAAGCTGGCAGATATCCGGTGGAGGGATAAAGTTGCCAGAAACCAGGTCGTGCTTGAAAATGTCCGTAATTCACTTGGCATCCTTCTTGTCCATTTTCTTTCCCCGGATAGCCTAACATACTTGGGGTGAGCAAGAACAATGTTGCAGGTGGCCTCCAGAATGTTGTAGATGGGAATCCAATACTTCCTGGTGGACTCCATGCACACATCTTTGCAGTTGTTTTCGCCAAGCCAAGAGGCACACCGCCGGAGGGGCCGGTGAAGATGGAGAACCGCTTGCTCTTGTAAGTGGTAACGCCCTACTCATTGGTGGAAGCGATACCGGCGACCAGAAACGATTTGTGGACATCCACCCCACAGCAGATTGGATAAATGATTTTGAGCATAACACATCCCCTCAGTATAAAGATATGAGGGAACAAGTAGTTCGTCTGTTCGATGGGTAGTTGGAAAAGGACACTCGCGGAAAGATTAAAATAGTCTATCTCTCCAAAGATAAGTTTACGGGGGTTCGATGCCCCATTCATTTGTGCTTGAAAGAGCACCCGGCACACATAATAATTTGGTTTAGCGGATAGCGGTACCCACTCACCTCCACGTGCTCTGTAGTATGCCTGCTTCCTCAAGTACATTCTAACAAATTTGAGATAGCTGCGACAAAGGCCTTTGTATTTCGTCCCCTTTTGTGCCTTGAAGCGCAGCGGAAAGGAATGGTCATAATAATGAATAAGATTAAAGCTGTAATTTTTGATATGGATGGCGTCCTGATTGATGCAAAGGAATGGCACTATGAGGCTTTGAATAAGGCTCTTTCCTTGTTTGGCTATGAAATCAACCGCTACGACCATCTGATCACCTATGACGGCCTGCCCACCAAGAAGAAACTGGAGATGCTCTCTATGGAGCGCGGCTTACCCATGCGTTTGCACAATTACATCAATATGCTGAAACAAAAGTACACTATTGAACGCGTGTATATGGATTGTCATCCCATTTTTACCCACCAGTATGCGTTGTCAAAATTAAAAGCAGAAGGATATCATTTGGCATGTGCCTCCAACTCTATCAGAAACTCAATCCAGTTGATGATGGAACAGAGCGATCTTCTGCAGTATCTGGATTTTTTCCTGAGCAACCAGGATGTTGTAAAATCTAAGCCTGACCCCGAAATCTATATTAAGGCAATGGAAAGACTTGGTTTACAGCCGGGTGAATGTGTGATCTGCGAGGATAATAAAAACGGTATTCAGGCCGCAAAAAGTGCGGGCGCATATGTGTTGGAAATTTCCACAGTTTATGATGTAAACTACGATAATATTAAGAATTTTATCAAAAAGATTCAAAGCAACGAGGTGAACTGATGTGAAAGTTATTATTCCTATTGTTGGTAATGATACATTAGAAAATAATACGGACTACATGCTCGGCCTTTATGAGATTGAAAGAAAGACAATTTTTCAATATTGCTATGACTTTCTTAACACCATCGAAGGTGCTGAGTTTATTGTTGTTCTGCGGAAGCAGGACATTAAAAAATATCATTTTGACCAGATTGTAAAACTACTTATTCCAAACGTCAAAATCGTTGTTGCAGAGGGCGACACTAAGGGCTCTGTCTGCAGCTGCCTGCTCGCCATTGACAATATCGATGATGACGAGCCTCTGGTTATTTCTAGCAGTAACCAGCTGTTTCTTGCCAATGCAAATGACGTGGTAAAGGAATTTATCGAGAAGAACTATGACGGAGGTATCGTTACCTTTGAGGATATTCATCCGAAGTTCTCCTTTGTGAGGCTGGACGAAAATGGTCTGGTAATTGAAGCAGCAGAAAAGCGTCCTATCAGTAAGAATGCCACTGCGGGTTTCTATTACTTTAAAAAGGGTTCCGATTTCATAGAAAGCGCCATCTCCATGCTGGCAAAGGACGCCTCTGTAAACGGCCGCTTCTATCTGTGCCCCGTGTACAACGAAATGATTCTCAAGCAGAAAAAGATTGGCGTGTACCCCATCGACCGAGAGGATTATTTCCTTTTGAAGACTGATGGCGGCATCGAGGCATATAAGCAGTACCTGAAAGAGCAGAAAGGAAAAAATAATGGTTAATATTGTAATCCCTATGGCAGGCCGCGGAAGCCGCTTTGCCAATGTTGGATATAAAATGCCAAAACCTTTGATTGATGTGAAGGGACATTATATGATTGAGTGGGTTGTCAAAAACCTCACCCCAAAAGGTGACCACCGATTTATTTTCCTGTGCCTGCAGGAGCATATCGACAAATTCAATCTGCCACAGTATCTGGAAAAAATTGCTCCGGGCTGCGTTGTGGTTCCTGTCAACCATGTGACAGAGGGGGCGGCATGCACTGTTCTACTGGCAGAAGAGTACATCAATAATGATGATGAACTGATGATTGCAAATTCTGACCAGTATGTCGATTTTGACATCGATGAGTATATGGAAGCGCAGCAGGAAGCCGACGGCCTAATTATGACGATGTACGCCGATGATGACAAATGGTCTTTTATTGCGTTTGACCACAATAAGTATGTCACAATGGTCCGCGAAAAGGAAGTCATTTCAAATGAGGCAACGGTTGGAATCTACAACTTCACCAAAGGCAGTGACTATGTGAAGTACGCCCATAAGATGATTAATATGGATCTGCGTGTTAAGGGCGAATTCTATATAGCACCTGTATATAACATGCTGATTGATGATGGAAAAAAGATTGCCTTCAAGAACATCGGCAGTGTTGGAAATGGCATGTACGGACTGGGAGTACCTGAAGATCTGAACGCATTCCTCGCACATCCGATTTCTGAAAAGTTTTAAGGAAGCAAGGAGAGAATGCACCATGGGACTGAAGAAGATATTTGAAAAACAGGGCGGTATGAAGCTACTGAAGCAGTATTGGCAGGGCGGTGCATTTTTTACCGCAGTTGGAGAATTTATTCTGCTTGGCAAAAGCAGAACGGCATTAGAAATTCTTAGACTATCGACACAGTTGAAGACAAAACAGAAACTGTACAAAAAATACAACCATATTTTGGATGGATTTGAGAAGGACTGGAAAAACGACCTAACCCACGAGATTTCCAACAAGGTATGGATTTGCTGGTTCCAAGGAATTGAACAGGCACCTGCATTGGTTCAGAAGTGCTATCGGTCTGTGGTAGAGAATATGCCGGATAAGGAGGTTATTCTGCTTACATCCGAGAATATGTTTGATTACTTGGAGTTTCCGGATTATATCATTGAAAAGTGGAAAGCCGGTATCATCACGCATACGCATATGACAGATTTGATGAGACTGGAACTGCTTATCCGCTATGGCGGTTTGTGGCTGGATGCTACGGTTTTTTGTAGCGACGGCAATATTCCGGAGTATTTCTTTCAGTCGGATCTCTTTATGTTCCAGTGTCTTAAGCCAGGACGGGATGGACACGCAAATTATATTTCCTCGTGGCTGATTGGAGCAAAAACCAATAACCGGGTTCTTTTGGCTGTGCAGGAACTGTGCTATGCATACTGGAAAGAAAACAACAGTATGTGGGATTATTTTTTGCTACATGATTTTATTGTCATTGTCCTGGATCGTTTTCAAGATGAGGCGATGGCAATTATTCCGAGAGACAATGCTACCCCACACGTTCTTCTGCTCCGCCTTTTTGAGCAGTATGATGAAGCTTGCTGGTACGCCATAAAGGGGCAGACGCAGTTCCATAAACTGACATATAAATTCAATGGCGAAAAAGAGAAGATGAAAGGCACATATTACGATGTGCTGTTTAGTGATTAGAATACTATTTGGGGAGGACATAAAATGACATCTCTGCATGGGGTAATAATGTATGTTATTTTTATTTTGCCAATATCTACATTATTCGTTAATCAAAGTATAAGCAATAAGGTGTTATTTGTCCTTTCAATGCTGGCGCTGATTTTGGTATTGGTGAGACGGCTCACTAAAAAAAATTTTAGATTATTGATAATTCTTATTATAGAGTTTTTGATATCGCTTGAAATAAGCGGAACACTTTCTTTCTATAACATGAATGACATTTTCTACCTGCCTCAGTGGGTGCTCTTGTGCATGTATTTTTCTCAGCATTTGGATTCGTTTAACAAAGAAACGACAAGGCATTCCCAACTAATGAAATACTGTATCTATTTGTGGGAAATACTGTTTATTGTTTTCAGAATTACAAGCCCTTCGATGAATGAAGAATTTGCACATCGAACAGCATCGTCAGCATTTTTAGTAATCGTAATGGTCTGGTATTGTAGTAAGATGACAGATAACAAAAAGTTCAATTTACATATGATTATTCCATTGACGGCAGTATTTATTTTGCAAGTAAGAACATACCTGGTAATATCTATGGTTGTTGCCTGTATGGCATACTATTCTATTTTTCGGAAGAAGATTTATTTTTTCGCTACGATTATTCCGGTTGGGATACTTGCAGTTTTCTTTATTCTCCAGACGTCTATCGGAGCAAGATTTACTAACTTTACAGAAAGCTACTATGGTGGTGTTCTTGCAACAGTAACCAGTTCAAGAAGTGTTTTTTGGGCAGCAGATATCCAGGCATTCTTGGAGTCCTCCTGGATATGTAAATTCTTTGGAAATGGATATAACTATATTTATGATGTTAATAACAGAATCGTTAATACCCTCATCTGGGGGCATAATGATGTTATTCACATTCTAGTGACAAATGGAATACTGGGATTATATATTTATCTCTATGCTATTTTTTTATTTATAAAAAAATTTGTTTCGAGCGTGAAGATCGATAAAAGGCTTATGATAATGGCTGTTGTGGCGTTATCATTCTGTGCGCTGCTTGATGGCTTGTATCACTATACCTGCGCGCTTTATGCTGTTCCTTTTATGTTTGATGGTCTGCGTGAACAAAGTAAAGGAGAGTACTGATGGATTACTATGACAAAATGCTACAAGCGGATTGGGTGTTTTTTGATTTCTTTGACACTCTCATGCATAGAGATGTTTCTGATACTCAGGGAGTTGAACGATGGTCAATCGAAATGTCTGAGAGGTTACGATATGTGACTGATGCCTCGAATCTGTATCGGTATAGAATGAAAGCTGTACAAAAGTGTTATCTCGAAGATAAAGAAACAGAGGAAATTTCATACTATAGTATAATGAAGCGAATGTATACCATGCTTCATACTGAACTTCGAAACTATTCATTTGAAGATTTTTTTTCAATGGCATATGCGTGCGAATTAAAGGTGGAGCGTGAAGTTTTATCATTAGACGAGGATTCCATAAATAAGGCCCGTGTTGCAGTAGAAAAAGGCAAAAATGTAGGGATCATTTCTGATTTTTATCTTGGAACTAAGGAACTACTATACTTCTTAAGCAACTCAGGAGTAGATTGTAGTATTTTCAAAAAGATTTATGTTTCTTCTGAATATGGCAAGAAAAAGAGAACTGGAAATCTTTATCAGGTTGTGCTGAAGGAACTGGGGATTGAGGCCAATAGATGCTTGATGTTTGGGGATAATCTTGTTTCAGATAAGCAAAGAGCGGAAGAGGCTGGATTTATTGCCATCCAGTATAAATATCAAAATCCTCATCATGATGTCGATATACGAAACATATTGTCTGAAATTGATAAAAAGCACAGGACAAAACCTTTTGCCAACTATGGCTTTGGTGTCTATTATTATATTAAAAAGATATATCAAGTGGCGGTTTCAAGGAAGTATAGAAAAATTGCTTTTCTTGCTCGAGAAGGCTACCTGCTAAAGGAACTTTTTGATTTCTACCAGAAGGATAAGGAGTTAAAAATTCATACTGAGTATCTGTATGCTTCAAGATTATCAACTTTTCTACCGTCACTAGGTGATCTGGAAAAGGAAAACTTTAGCGCGGTTTTAACTCAGTACGCGGATATTAGTTTAAAAGCATTTTTGAAAAACCTCCAGTTTGATGAGACTTTATCGATGGATATTGCAAATCAGTTGAGTTTGGATTCTCATACAATAATCTATGATTTTGCGGCATCGGAAGAGTTTGCAAGACTAAAAGAAAATAAGCTGTTCAGAGATACTTACGAAGAGAAAAGAAACGCCGCTATCGAGTCTCTTATGGGATATATGCAGCCATTGCTATCTGGGCAAGAAGAAATTGTTTTGGTTGATATCGGCTGGAAGGGAACGATGCAGGATAACCTATATAAGGCGTTTGGTGGACGGCCAATTATAGGCCTGTACTACGGTATATTTGCACAGACAGGTAATGAAGGAAAGAACAACATTAAAGAGGGGCTGGTCTTCAGTCAGTTCCCTGAGAGATCAAAATATTACTATACTTGGGAGTTCGAAACTCATTTGATTGAACAACTGTTTGCTGCGCCTCATGGATCGACAAAAGGATATATGAATAATAGCGGTTCCTTCCAACCAATTCTTGATCAAAGTGAGGATGACAAGAAACTGTATTCGTCTGTTGAAAAATATCAGAGATATTTGAAAGCCGTTTTTGAAGAAATCCATTCAGTAATGAAGAACAATGTGATAAATGATGACGACTTTTTTGTGATTGCCACTAAAGCGCAATTGAGATCAGAATTGTGTATCAGTGCCGAGCAACTGCAATTTGAAAAAATAGCACTTTCCGAGAAAACAAATAATTTTGGATGGTTTTCCACAATACCTACAAAATATGGAAAATTAAATAAAATTATCAATATGCTGAAAAGCATTAAGGGCATCCATGATCAGGACGGAGAATCTTCTCTAATGCGCTATCTAAGCTACTTCTCGATTAAAATGAATGCTCGTGAGAAATATGGCTGGAAGAAATACTTCTATCGATTAGTCTACCACATTGAGAAAGGACGTATTAGGTAAGTATGAGTATATATATAGTTACGCATAAAAGATTTGACCCACCACAACTGAATGATTATGTGCCAATCCAGGTTGGAAAAAACCAGACACACTCTGAGCTCGGTTATTTAAGTGATGAAACAGGCGATAACATTGCAGAAAAAAATAGCACATATTGTGAATTGACGGCATTATATTGGCTTTGGAAAAATTGCACGGATCCTGTGGTTGGACTGTGCCACTACAGACGATACTTTACAAGAAATCCGTTTAGCATCAACCCAAGATATTATCTGTCATTTGAAAAGGCGCAGAGCATATTAAAAGAGTACGATGTGGTTTTGCCTGAAAAAATCTATCTAAAGAGTAGTGTTCAAGATAAGTATTCTCTGTCCGGGGCCGGTTTACAAAAGGATCTTGATGAGCTTGAGAGAATTATTAAACGGCGCTTTCCAGAATATTATGAATATTACTATAAGGTAATGATTGGATATGAAGAATATTTTTGGAATATGTTCATTTTGAAGAAGGAACTACTGGATCAGTACTGTTGCTGGTTGTTTGCCATTTTGGGCGAACTAGAAAAGGTAACAGACTTGTCTTCCTATGACAGCCGTCAGAAGCGTATTTATGGCTATATTTCTGAACGCCTATTGAATGTTTGGGTTGAAAAGAATCATTTGAAGGTGTACGAATGCCCAGTAGTTCAATCTGACAAGCCTTTGAAATCAGTCATAAAAACAAATATTGGTATCAAAATGAAACGCAGAAAGTTATAATATTTAGGTAGATTGCATGAGTAGACATTTGAATTCTGTAACAAGAAATGTTATTTGGAACGGAATCCTTTCCCTGTTTTCAATTCTGTTTCCGATTATCACATTCCCATATGTAACCAGAGTTCTAGGAGTAACAACAAATGGTGCGGTATCTTTTTCATTGTCTGTTGTAAATTATTTCGCTTTATTTGCTGCACTAGGACTATCAACATATGGTGTCAAAGCATGCGCTCAAGTCAAGGATGACAAAGAACGCCTATCAAAAGTAACACACGAGCTTTTAATAATTAGTAGTGTTTCCGCAATTGTCGTACTATTAGTCTTGTTCATGGCATTGACTTTTGTGCCAGCTTTTCGGAATTATCGTGTACTGATGTCGGTGTACAGTATCAATATTGTACTGAATGTTCTTGGAATGAACTGGATGTACCAAGGCATTGAAAAATTTCGCTATATCACAACACGGTCGATAATATTTAAAATAATATCAATATTCCTGATGTTTGTATTTGTAAAGAACGCAAACGACGGAATAATCTATGCAGCAATTTCTGTCTTTGCGGCTGGAGCGGGTAATATACTAAACGCTGTATACTCTCATAATTACATTAAGTATAAAAAATATTCTGGTTATGAGTTTAAGCGGCACTTGAAACCGATTTTTATACTATTTGCTACTACATTGGCTGTGAACGTTTATTCGCAGCTTGATACTGTAATGCTTGGATTGTTCCTGGGTGACTATGCTACAGGCATCTATTCTGTTGCAGTTAAAATAAAAACCATATTATTGTCGCTCGTTTCTTCTTTTAGCGTAGTAATGATGTCGCGAATGGCGTTTGTTGGAAGAAAAAGTGAAAATGATATTCTTGAGCTGTTAAAGAAATCATACAACTTGACAATATTTACAACAATTCCTATCTCTGCATACTTTGTTATGCTTGCTACAGAGAGTGTTGTGTTTTTATCGGGAACTTCTTTTGTAGAAGCAAATGTTCCTATGAAAATACTAATGCCAACGATTGTGATTTCCTCTGTTTCACAGATAATTGGAAGCCAGTACTCGGTTTCTGTTGGCAAAGAAAAGAACCTGATGGTTGCAGTGATTGCTGGTGCTATAGTGAATGTGATTTTCAATGCACTGCTCATTCCTCGGATTTCCTACAATGGCGCGGCGCTCGGAACGGTTATTGCAGAGGCAACACAGTGCACAATTCAGATTATATTGGCAAAAGAAATGGTAAAACAGGTTTTTTCTGTGAAAAAATTGCTCAAAGTCAGCTTCGGAACGATTGCTGCGGTTATTACTACAATAGTATTGCGGTATTTTGTCGGATTCTCCAGCACATTTTTGGCATTGCTTTTCTGCGCGATGGCTTTCTTCACAACGTATCTGGTTGTTTTAATTCTAGTAAAGTATGACTTTTGTATGGATTTATTTTGTTTACTTCGTAATAGGGGTTTCAGAAAGGGATAAAATATGTATGATTATTTAGTGGTTGGCTCCGGCCTTTACGGAGCGGTGTTTGCACAGCAGGCAAAGGCAGCCGACAAGTCGGTACTTGTTATTGATAAGCGCCCGAATATTGCAGGTAATATTTACACTGAAAATGTAGAAGGCATTCACTTCCATAAATACGGCGCTCACATTTTCCACACGAATAATCCGGAGGTTTGGAATTATTTGCAGCAGTTTGCAACCTTTAACCGGTTTACTAATTCTCCGGTTGCAAATTACAAGGGTCAACTGTATTCCCTGCCATTCAATATGTATACCTTTAACCAGATGTGGGGCGTGGTGACTCCGGAGGAGGCTGCTGCAAAAATTGAGGAGCAGCGCAAGGAAATCACTGGCGAACCACGGAATTTGGAAGAGCAGGCAATCTCTTTGGTTGGTCGTGATATTTATGAAAAGCTCATCAAGGGTTACACTGAGAAGCAGTGGGGGCGTGACTGCAAGGAACTGCCTGCGTTCATCATCAAGCGTCTGCCTGTCCGCCTGACCTTCGACAACAACTACTTCAATGCGCTGTATCAGGGCATTCCCGTCGGCGGTTATACGAAGATGGTTGCCAATATGTTGGAAGGCATTGAAGTTCGCTTGGGTGTAGACTATCTGGAGCATAAGGTTGAGCTGGATGCACTGGCAGAAAAGGTGATTTACACCGGCCCCATCGATGCATACTTTGACTATAAGCTTGGAACATTGGAATACCGCTCTGTCCGCTTCGAGAACGAGGTGCTGGACAAACCTAACTTTCAGGGTAATGCAGCCGTGAACTATACAGACCGCGAGACTCCCTGGACGCGAATCATTGAGCACAAGTGGTTTGAGTTTGGCAAGGATGAGAATGGCGATGATCTGCCCAAGACCATCATTAGCCGCGAGTACAGCTCCGAGTGGAAACCTGGTGACGAGCCTTACTATCCGGTCAACGATGCAAAGAACGGTGCATTATATGCATCCTACAAAGAACTGGCCGAGAAGGAATCTAGGGTTATTTTTGGCGGCCGACTGGGCGAATACAAGTATTATGATATGGATGCAGTAATTGCTTCCGCACTGCACAAGATAAAAGAAGAATTACAGAGCAGTTCTAAGTAAAGGAGGAAAAGTTTGAAACAAAATACACACACCCACAGCAAAAGTAGGATGAGCCCTTCCTCATTAAGCGGACACAAAAGGCAGTGAAAATACAGAATGATTTGGTGTCAAGTATGCAGGCGCCTGATCAGGCGGCGAAGGTGCGCAGAGCAGCCTCGAAATGTGCCCGGGAGGTCCATCCCAAAGCGGAATGAGGCCGCACGGTATTGTAAAAAGCTTCTAAAGAGGCGAACACATCGGCTTGCGCGACAGAACGAGCCGAATATTACTTGAAGTGGATGAGTTCGCATTTGAGACAGCTCAAAAAGTTTTCAACCACGGCATTGTCGTAGGGGTCGCCTCTGCGGGACGTGCTCTGGCGTATACCAAACGCATCTATATTTTTCCTATAGACCTTGGCCGCGAACGGAATTCCACAGTCGCTATGGAAGAGCAAGTCTTTGGGCGGCTTGCGCCGATGGGGATATAGATGATGTCGCCTTCCCATGCCCGGTCAAGGCGCTGAAAGGAAGAGTTTCGCCGCAGCAGGTTCGTTGCGGTGGGATGCCTGTGGTTGGAATTCGTGGCAGCTTGTACGCCCGGCGCCCGACCGAGGAGGGTGCCGTCAAGAGTTTTGCGCAAATAGGTTTGCAGGCTCTGAGATGAATGAAGTCAGCCGGCAGTATCTAAAATTAGCAAGTCGGACGGATTTACGAAGATTTTTCATGTACCTTTCCCGAACTTTTACACGGTGCGCTTACAATGATACTGGAAAACCAATGTGGTACAAAGGAGGAAGGTATCTGTACAGGAAGTATCAGGAAGCAAACACAGAGCTCCGCGTAGGGCGCGGGAAAGGAAAGGATTGAAAAATATGCAGTGGAAACAAAAAATTTCCGGTGTACTGGCCGCAGCCATGTTGATTGGCGCGCTGCCGTCTGCGCTAGCATGGGATGCGCCGGGGAAGGCTTGGGAGGCCGTCAGCCGGGAAGATGTGAAATCGCGCCTGTTTGTTGGCAGCGATATCCATATCAACCGTGTGGATTCGCAAAAAAAGTTTGCAAACGCGCTTGAGGCTTTTAACAGCATTGACACAGAGGGCACTGCGGCAAATACCGCGCAGGTATTTGTGGGCGACATTACCGACAGCGGAACCGAAGCGCAGTATACGACGCTGCTCCAGACCGAAAAGGATCATACGGACGACGCCAAGCGTCAGACGATCTGGTGCATCGGCAACCACGAAGGCAGCGGCCAGACTGCCCGCGATAGATTCAAACAGTATACCGGGCAGGAACCCAACAAGGTTGTCAAGGTTGGCGGCGTCACGGTCATCACGCTGGGGCAGGACGGCGCCGGCAACCAACAGTACGGCACTACAGAAGCGGTCAGAACATGGTTCGCGGATGCGCTGAAGACTGCGGCGGAAGAAGATCCCACTGCGCCGATTTTTGTCATGGCGCACCATGCGGTTGCGGATACTGCTTATGTCACCAACGAGTGGCACGGCGACTACAATCAGGCTATGATTGAGGAAATGAAAAAATATCCGCAGATTATCCATATCTCCGGTCATTCACATTCCACCATGGAGGACAACCGCTCGATTGACCAGTCCGCTGGGTTTACAGCTATTCAGGACGGTACTATTGGCGCGTACTTCGAAAATGAATCGGGCAAAATCAACCCGGATACCGGTACTGCTTCGACCTATCCGGTGAATGCCGAGGTTTCCTCCCAGGCGCTGGCCATTGATGTTTCTGACGAGAACGTTGTTACCATTCGCCGCATGAACCTTTCGACCGGTGAATACATGTATGATGAGGAGCCCTGGATCATCAACACTCCGGAGCTGGTTGCAGATTTCAATGCAAACGCAACCTACGGCAGAGAGCGGGAGAGCGCGGCGCCGTCCTTCGCAGAGGGCGCAACGGTCACCACCTCGGATCTGTCCAAGACCACGGTCAAGGTGTCCTTCCCGGCAGCAGCTCCGGCTTCCGGCAAGAACAACGACATGATTCACACCTATAAGATTACCCTGACGGATAAGGCCACGGGCAAGACGGAAACCCGTCAGTTCTGGAACGATTACTATGAGATTCCGGCGAACAAGAAGGACAACTGGACGGTGCTGGTAAAGAATCTTGCACCCGAGACCACCTATTCGGTTGCAGTACAGGCGGTCACTTCCTTTGGTGCCGAGAGCCAGCCGATCACCGCAGCAGAGGACATTACCACCGGCGCGGACTATGTGGCTTCGTATCCGGCAGAGCCGGTTCTCGACGTGGATTTCTCCAAGGCTCCAACTGGCGCGGACGCCAAGGGCCACACGATGACCGTTTACGGCGAGCCTGTCTTGACGACCGATGAAACCCTTGGCCGCACTGTGGCTTCCTTCGACGGTGTAAATGACGGCCTGCGCTACTCCATGACCAGCGCGGACTACGAAAAGATTTCCAAGAACTTCACGGTGGAGCTATATTATAAGCCCAAGGATACGCAGAACAACAATCCCATGGGCAACACGCAGTCCTCCGGCTTCTGCTTTGAGCAGAAGGAGGGCACCAACACCCTCCAGTTCTGGGCACATATCGACGGTTACAAGAAGCCGGAAACCACGGTTGCCAAAGACCGGTGGAACCATGTGGTTGGCACTTTTGACGGCCAGAACGTCAAAATGTATCTGAACGGCGAACTCAAGAGCACGGTTGCAGCGGCCGGCGCCTTGACTGAGCCCCCGCATTACCTCTTCCTCGGCGGCGACACGACCTCGGGCGGCGAGCTGGAGTATCAGGCAAACTGTGAAATTGCGCTGGCGCGCGTTTACACCGGCACCATGACTGCCGACGACGTAAAGGCAGCATATCAGGCAGCTTCCGCAAAGCCGGATGTCCCGGCAGCCGGCGTAGAGGTGTCTATCCGCGGTGAAGACCGCGTAGATATGGGCGCAGAGGTTCCGTTACTGTTCTCCATGGCCAAGATGGAGCGCGTCGCAGCCGCGACGTTCACCTTCGAGGTGAGCGACAAGTCCCTGGTACAGGACGGCAAGCTGGTCGGCCAGAATGGCTTTAAGCTGCTTGACGACGTCCAGTGGACCGAGGATGGCGATAAGCTCACCGGCAAGCTGACCCTCAGCTACCTGAGCGGCAGCAGCCTGACCAAGGAAGAGCTGACCGACATTGCGCGCCTGACCTTCACCGCAGCGGACAAGAACGGCGATGTGGCGGTCAAGCTGACCAGCGCACAGGTGGCAGGCTATAACAAGAACGGCGAGGCGGTTTATATGGACAGCACCACGACTGAGTCCGAAGCGGTCACCGCGATCGGCTCCAAGTACGACGTAAACCGCGATGGCAAGGTCGACCTGCTCGACATTGTCCACGCGCAAAAATTCTACCAGATGAATTCGGCCTCCGAGAACTGGGCGCAGGCAAAGCACTGCGATGTGACCGGGGACGGCGTGATTGACCTGGAAGACCTGATCGCAATCCTCCACGCTTACACCGCGTAAGCACAGAAAAATAGAATGAGCCGGACGGCGGGTACCATGTGCCCTTGCCGTCCGGCTTTTTTTGCAATGCGTCCGCGTTTCGACGCAAAAAGCATCAGCGGCCGGAATAAGGGGCGACCGACTGCCGCTTGATTAAAACCGTGCCAACCGTCGATTTAATAATTTCGCGGGATGGGTTTTCAATCATTTCAATCAAGCGGGAGGTGGCCAGCCTTGCCATGCCGGTAAAATTGGCCTTTACCGTTGTCAGATGCGGCGTAAGGATGGTGCAGATATTGGAATCATCAAAACCAATCATGGAAACATCTTCCGGCACACGATATCCCATGTTTTGCAGGACTTGAATGGCCGAGACCGCAATAATATCATTATCGGCAATAAATGCGGACGGCACATTTTCACAGGATTTGAGGAAATCCTGCATTTCCTGCTGAATGCGTTCGGATTCCTGGCTGACTTGGATGACGTATTCCGGTTTTGGCGGTAATCCAAGCTTTGCCAAAGAAGAGTGGATGCAGTTTGCACGGTCGCGCAGGCAGCCAAATTCAATCGCGCTTTTGATGTATGCGATTTTTGGATGATGGTTCTCCAATAGGTGGCGGAGAGCCTGATGGACGCCATAACTGTTATCGATGTTAATGGTGTTTAGCGGATATTCGGGAAAAAAGCCATCCAGAATGACCAGTGGCACGGAAAGATTAAAAAACGAATCGCTGGGTTCCTGATAATACTCCGTACCAAGCAGGATAATTCCATTCTGTACATCGGGGGAAACAGAGAGCAAGATCTCGTCCAATGTGGAGGAAGTGGCGTTGGTAACGGTAAATGTGAACTTTTTTTCGGTACAAACCTGTTCAATCCCACTCAAAATGGAAGTCATTGTATCATCTTTGCGCGCAGCCAGATAATCGGTGCTTTTGTAATAGACAAAGAGAATATTGCCAGGCTGTGACTTTTGTTCGCCCCGAATTTGATATCCATTTTCAATCAAAGTATCACGGATTTTTTGACGCAATTCACTGCGTACACCCGGTCTATTGTTCAGAACAACGGATACCGTGGAAGGTGCGACGCCAAAGGATTCTGCAATCTGTCGAATTGTCATATAGTTCCTCCCTCTGGGCCTCATTGCAAAATATGCCGCGGAGTATGGTTTGTTTGCTTCTATTATAATACAGAATACACTTGTATACAAACCCAAAAACCCAGCGTAATCTTACGTGTATTTTTGTTTTGTTGCAGCAATTATGGAAAACTGATTGAAAACAAATACAAAACGTGTTTTGCGGTGAGAAAAAGCGTTTAAAAACTTTTTGTACAAAATTTCACCGAATTTTTCATAAGTTTTGCATATTGTCTACTTATGTCGAATGGTGTATGATATATACATAAAAATAAAACAAAACAGTTTCGGAATTTTTTGCGATATTGTTTTGAAAAGATTTGGCTTAAAGGAGTGAGATGTATGAAGCTGCAGGGAAAGATCGCCATCGTAACCGGTGCGGCGCAGGGGATTGGAAAAGGTGTTGCACTGGAATATGCGAAAAACGGCGCAGACCTCGCGGTGCTGGACATCAATGCGGAGAAGCTTGCCGAAACAGCAAAGGAAATCGAAGCGCTGGGCCGTAAGTGCTACCTGAGCGCCGGCGATGTTTCGGACGAAGCGGTTGTGAAAGCGTTCGTCGAAAACGTAATCGCGGAATATGGGAAAATCGATGTGCTGACCCATTGCGCAGGCATTCTTCGTTCCTGCGCGATCATTGAGCAGGACACAAAGGATTGGGACGCCGTCATTGCAGTAAACCTTCGCAGCTCGTTCCTGTTTAGTAAATATGTCGGCAAGCAGATGAAAGAGCAGGGGAGCGGTGCAATCGTACTGGTCGATTCCTGCGCATCCAAAACAGCGGAAGCGTTCAACGCGGTTTATTGCGCATCCAAAGCTGGCGTCCGGCTTTTGGCTCAGTCGCTGGCTTTGGAACTGGCCGGATTTGGCGTAAGAGTCAACAGCATTGCGCCGGGTACGATTAACACGGATATGATCCAGCGCTGCCTGCACGACCGCGCGCCGCTGTATGGCTTGACCTTTGAGGAATATCTGCACGAGTTCAATGAAGCCACGCCGCTCAAACGGATGGGCGAACCTGAAGAGATCGGCAAGCTGTGCGTATTCCTCGTCAGCGACGATTCTGCATTTATCACGGGGTCTTCGTTTAATATTTCAGGCGGCCGTGAATGCCATTAACATCCTGGGCAGCAGCAAAGGAGGATTGTATGCAATATAAAATTGGTATCGTAGAGTGGGCCTTCCCATTCCCTGGCCCATATGGGCTGAAAATTGCCGCTGAACTTGGTTTGCAGGGGATGCAGCTTGACTTCGGAGACTATGAGACCGGATTTCAGCTGAGCAACCGTAGGGTGCAGGACGCCTACCTGGAATGCGGGGAGAAATTCGGCATTGAATTTCCTTCCATTGCACTGAACGCCCTGAATACGCACGGCATGTCCAGCGGGCGCGGCACCGTGGATGGCATGATTGCCATCGAGACCATCCGAAAGGGGATTGCAGCGGCAAAGCGGATGAAGATCCCTGTCGTGCAGCTGCCGAGTTTTCATGACAATCGCGGGGATATCCGGTCGGAAGAGGATTTCTACAACACCTGTGAAATGCTCCGGTTTGCCTGCGACCTGGCTGGAGACAGCGATATCACTTTGGCCATGGAAAATGTCCTGAGTGCAAAAGAAACGAAAAAAATGCTTCGGGAAGTGGGGAGCGACCGCCTGAAAGTGCTCTTTGACACACAGAACTACTATCTGAACCATGGGTATTCCGAACCGGAACTGCTGGAAGAGATTGCAGACAATGTCGTTCAAATCCACGTAAAAGATGGGTTTAATCAGACCATCAGTTCGGCGCTGCTCGGCACCGGGGATGTATCGTTCTGCGAAACGGCGAAAGTGATCAAACAAACAAAGTGCACCGAGTGGCTGCTTCTCGAGAACTTCTATAACCAGCAGCCATTGAATCTGCTCACTGAGGACACATTCGAGCTGATTCGGGAGGATATTCAAACACTTCGTTCGCTTTTCTCCTGAACGATGCCGAAAAACAGTAAGGGGGTCATGACTATCGCCAGCCAGATTCAGCCTCTCCTTGAGATGACAGGCATCAATAAACATTATCCGGGCGTCCATGCGCTGAAGGATGTGGATTTTTCTTTGCAGCCCGGAGAGGTTTGCGCCATCCTCGGAGAAAATGGCGCGGGCAAATCTACGCTGATGAATGTACTCGGCGGTGTCGTGCCGTTCGACGCAGGCTCCATCCGTTTGAGCGGCAAACCGGTCACGATCCGTGGGACGAGGGACGCCGAACGCCTGGGGATTTCCTTTATCCATCAGGAACTGTCCCTGTTCACCAAAATGGATATTGCATCGAACATTTTTATTCAGGATCTCCCGGCACGCAGCGGATTTCTAAAAACCAGGAAAATGCATCAGGATACCATGGATATCCTAAAGCGCGTGAAGCTCGAGCATTGCCGCCCCGATCAGCTGGTCGGGGATCTCAAAATCGGCGAACAGCAGCTGGTCGAAATCGGCCGTACCCTGACGCGCGGCATCAAGATTCTGATTCTGGACGAACCGACGTCTTCGTTGACTTCAGCCGAAGTGGGCATTCTGTTCCAGATCGTTCGTGAACTCAAGGAACAGGGCACCGCAGTCGTGTTTATCACCCATCATATGGATGAAATTTATGAGATTTGTGATACGCTGATGGTCATGCGTGATGGCGAGCGGATTCTCAAATGCGGGGTACATGATATTTCACGTGCCGAGGTTGTCAACACCATGCTGGGACATACCGCGGAAGAGCAGTACAGCCATCCGCCGCGTACATATGGCGACGAGGTGTTGTCGGTCAACGGGCTTTCCCGGCGCGGGAAGCTGCAGGATATCCGCTTCCGTGTGCGTAAGGGCGAAATGGTTGGATTGTACGGCCTGCTCGGTTCCGGGCGCACCGAAGTCCTGCGCAGTATCTTCGGGCTGGATAAGTATGACGCCGGTGAAATCCATTATATGGGGAAGAAAGTGGAAATCCACAGCCCACAGGACGCCATCCGCCACGGCATTGCGATGGTGACGGAGGACCGGCATCTGGAGGGACTGGTGCTCGACGAGACGGTCAAGTTTAACATGACGCTTGCAAATCTGCGGGCAATCAAAGGGGCGGTATTTGTCAGCCCGCATCAGGAAACAGAGATCAGCCGGAAGGGTGTGGAAAACCTCAATGTAAAAACCCCGTCCATTAACCGGGCGGTCAAGTACCTGTCGGGCGGAAACCAGCAAAAGGTGGTGCTTGCCAAGTGGCTTAATACACATCCAAAACTGCTGCTGCTGGATGAACCTACCCGCGGTATCGATATCGGTGCAAAGCAGGAAATTTACAGCATTGTAGAAAACATGCTGGAGCAGGGGGTTGCCGTCATCATGGTTTCGTCTGAGGTGCCCGAAGTGCTTGGCGTATGCGACCGTGTAATTGTGCTGCAAAACGGACGCCAGGTATGTGAATTGGAAAACGATGGCCATCTGCAGGCTGGAGTTCTGCTGGAAGCGGCGATGGGAGGAGATTGAATATGGAGAAAAGTAAAAAAAGCTTCAGCAGCCGCCAGGTCATGCAGGCCGGTTTAAAATACGGCATCTATCTGTTATTTCTGTTTATCGTTCTCATTCTCGCGATTACGTGCCCGAGTTTTCGTACCATCGCAAATGCATCCAACGTATTGTTACAGGTTACCACATACGCGGTTTTGGGAATCGGCATGACCTTTGTCATTATGACTGGCGGTATCGACGTCTCCATCGGCGGTATTATGGTATGCTGCGGCAGCGTGTATTCGGTGCTGTCGCAGTCGGGCGTATCCGACGGGATAGCCATTGCAGCAATGTTTTTGGTTGCCCTGGTTGTCGGTACCGTCAACGGCATATCCGTCGCCTATCTTGGTATGCCTGCGTTTCTGGCAACTTTGGCGACACAGTGCATGTGCCGAGGCCTGTCGCTCGTACTTACAGGCGGCGCTTCCTACCGTAACCTGGGCGCAAGCTTCACGTTCTTTGGAAAAACCAAACTGTTTTCAGTATCGATTCAAATTTGGGCAATTGCGCTTTTGTTTGTGATTGGCTATCTGATTTTGCACAAGACGGTTTATGGCCGCAAGCTGATCGCAGTTGGCGGCAATCTGAATGCGGCACGTGTGTCCGGCATCAACGACAGGCTGATTACATGCAGCGCATACATTATGATGGGCGTAATCAGCGGGATTGCGGGCTACCTGAATATGGCGCGTCTGGGCAGTTATTATGCAGCGATGGGCGATGGCATTGAGTTTATGGTGATTGCGGCAGTCGTCATCGGCGGCACCAGCATGGTTGGCGGTGCGGGCAGCATGATCGGTACATTGGTTGGCACGCTGCTGATCGGCGTGATTAATAATGCGCTGAACCTGTTCCGGGTTGACGCCGAATGGCAAAACGTAGCCAAGGGCTTCATCATCTTTTTGGCCGTCCTGTTTGACGCCATAAAGAACCGCATGAAGCAGGCGGAATAAATCCCAAGTTTATCAAAGACGATTTTGACATCTTTCTGAAAAGAAAAAGGAGGAAAATCCGATGAAAAAGCAGTTTTTCCGTATCATCAGCGCAGGCCTGATGGCAGCGATGCTCAGCGTTCCTCTTGCAGGATGCAGCACCGAGCCGGCGCCGGGCGGGCAAAGCGGCAGCGCGGGATCCGGCTCGGCCGGCGCTTCGGCGGGCGGAGATAAGACCATGGCCATCATGATGCACTCCGTGGCAGATGAATTCATTTACTCAGTCGGCAAAAAGGCGCAGGAATATGCGGAAGAGCAAGGCTATACGGTCAGCTTTTATAACGCTGATAATGTTGCGGATACGCAGGCCTCTCAGATTAACGATGTCCTTGCAGCGGGCGTGGACTGCATCGTGCTTGCACCGGTCGATGCCGATGCGCTTTCCGACTCTGTAGCAGCGATTAACGAGGCAAACGTGCCGGTGACACTGATCGACCGTACAGTAACAGAGGGGAAATTTGTGGCCGTCAACCAGGCCGATAACGTACAGTGCGGCTATCAGGGCGCAGTTGCCTTGGTGGATCAGGCAAAGGCTCAGGGTATCGATGTGGCCGACCTCAAGGTTCTGGAGCTGATGGGCGATTTGGCCAGCACTTCTGGTCTCGAGCGTTCGCAGGGCTTCCAGCAGGCAGCTGAGGAGCTGGGCTTTCAAATAGCTTCCTCCCTGCCGACCTATTGGCAGTCAGATACCGCCTATAACGATACGCTGGACGCTTTCCAGGCCGATCCGGACATCAATGCAATCTATTGCGCATCGGATGGCGTTATGGCGGACTCGGTGGTCAATGCGCTGGACCAGATGCAGCTCCTGAAAAAGAAGGGCGAGGATGGTCACATTATCATTACAACCGTTGACGGTACCCCTGGCGTTATCAAGTACATTCAGGACGGCTATATTGACGCGGCATGCGCGCAGCCGGCTTTCCAGATGGCAACCGATGCGGTGGACTACCTGACCAAGGCGATTGCCGGAGAGGAGAAACAGGATGCGTGCGTGAACAATGCGCTTGCACCGGTAATTATCACGAGTGAAAACGCAGAGAGCAAAGATCATTGGGGAAATAATGTGTAACAGCGAAGGATTTTTGCCGGATACAGAGTTGCAGAAATGAGAGGTGTTCTTATGCCGGTGATGCAGGCGGCTGTATTTAAAGGAAACGGCGTTTTGGAGGTCGAACAGGTCGAGGTTCCCAAGCTTCGGGAACCGGATCAGGTGCTTATCAAAGTGCGTGCAGCAAGTATCTGTGGCAGCGATATCCATGCGCTGCATGTGCCGCCGGGACAGGTGATTTCGTCCAATATTATTATGGGACATGAATTCTTCGGTACGGTTGTGGAGGCCGGGGAAAAAGCGCATGGGTATAAAGCGGGGGACTGTGTCGTTGTGAATCCATGTTTGCCATGCGGCGAATGCTGGGAATGTAAGCATGGAATGAGCAATCTGTGCGTGCATCCGAGGCATTACGGACAGACCTGCGACGGTGGGTTTGCGGAGTATGCGCTTGTAGAGGCCAGCCAGCTTTATCATGTGCCGGCGGATATTCATCCGGATACGGCTGCGCAGACGGAACCGCTGGCCTGCATTATGTGTGGTATGGACATGGTGAAACCTACGCCAACCGAGCACGTATTGCTCTATGGCGTTGGCCCAATTGGATTGACGTTTATCAAGGTGTTGAAGATTTTTGGGATCAACCATCTGGCAGTGGTCGCGAAAGGGCAGGCGCGTATGGAGCAGGCCCGCAAATGCGGCGCCAACCTGGTGATTGACATGCAGGACGGCACGGTGGCGGAGACCCTGGAAGCGCAGTGGGGGTGCAAAGCCGATGTGGTAATTGATGCAGTCGGCACGGGCACGGTTTTGACCGAAGCGGTTCAACTGGTCAATAGCCGCGCACGGATTTTGCTCTTTGGCTTAAATCACAATGCAATGGCACAGGTGCCGCCCGCAGCGTTTACGCAAAAAGAGCTCAAGCTGATGGGCGTGCTCGGGAAAGCCTTTCCACCCGCCATTGCGTTGCTACAGGACGAGCGGCTGCGCCTGGAGGAGTTGGTAACTCATCGATTTGGGCTTAAGGATATCAACAAAGCATTGGCGCTTTTGCGGCACAAAGAAGCTTCCCGCGTGATTATTTATCCAGATCAATAACCTCTTATAGAATTCTTCTCTTCTTACCTCAGCGATGGGCGAGATAAGCCCAATGCGAGGGCCGGTAATCTACTCTGAATACCGGCCTTCGCGCTTTTTTGTGAAATTGGATTTTCATGGATGATTTCCGGCATATAGAGCTTTTTAGCCTGCCAAAGCAGGAGCGCGACAATCCCAAACGCCAAAAGTCCGGCATCGGGAATTGACAGAAAACATTAAATTACTTATAATGCATATAATAATACTATGTTTATGGGAAAATAAAACGGGCATACCTGTGGTTTGCTTTTGCAAAGAACACAGAACAGGATTATTTTGCATGTTTTGGTATGGAAGGGAGCCTTATATGATTTATTTAGATTATGCAGCGAATGCACCGGTAGATCCGGTGGTATTGGAACAATTCTGTGAAACAGAGCGGCGGTTTCCCGGCAATCCCAATTCGGCGCATGCAGCGGGGCAGGCTGCACAAAGGGAGATGGCGCGCATTACCGATTCGATTGCCACCCTGCTGCGGGTGCGGCCAACAGAAATCATTTATACCTCTGGCGCGACTGAAGCGAATAATCTTGCAATCAAAGGGATTGCCGGAGCGAACCGCCATGCGGGAAAGCACATGATTTCCACACCACTGGAACATTCCTCGGTTCGTGAGACACTGGCATATTTGCAGGAGAAGGGATACGAAATCGATTTGCTGGACCTTCGGCGCGACGGAACCGTGGATTTGGAACAGCTTGCAGATTTATTGCGGGAGGATACCGTGCTTGTGGCCGTCTGCGCGGTGGATAGTGAACTGGGGACGATTCAGCCGCTGGAGGAAATCAAAAAACTTGTAAAACCCCGGCCCAATTGTCATCTCCATGTGGATGCAACACAGGCGATTGGGCGTATCCCGCTTTCTTTTGACGGGATGGATACGATGTGCCTTGCGCCGCATAAATTCGGCGGCTTGAATGGAAGCGGCCTGCTGCTCAAGCGAGACAAGCTGGTAATGGAACCATTGCTCCATGGCGGGGCCAGTACGACGATCTATCGCGGCGGTACCCCGGCTTTGGCGCTGGCGGCATCCATGGAAACAGCGCTGCGGCTGGCTTTGGAACATATGCAAGCGCACGATGCTGCCGTGCGGGCAAGAAATTGCCAGCTTTTGCAGGCGCTCGCCAGGTATCCGAAGGTGCATATTAACAGCCCGGAGAATGCGGCGCCGCATATTTTGAACCTGAGTATAGAAGGCGTCAAAGGCACCCGGTTTCAGCAGGCGCTTTCCGAAAAGGGGGTCTGCGTTTCCGTGAAGTCGGCCTGTTCGACGGATGGAACCCCTTCGCGGTCAGTACTTGCGGTCAGCCACGACCGCAAACACGCGCTGTCCTCTTGGCGCATTAGTTTGAGCCACCAGACAACGGACGAAGAAATCCGAGGCTTTTTACAGGCATTCGATGCCTGTTATTATGAACTCACCAGAGAAGGGACAAGCAGTTTGTGCCAATTGCATGGCCAGATATAAAAAGTAAGGGTATTGTCCGCCCGCCTCTGGAGATTATGGCTGGTAAAGCTGGAAATGCTCCATGGAATCTGAGTATGTAGCAAAGGTTCCGATTTCTGGGAAGGAAAAAGCCGCCTAAAAAGGCGGCACCAATAAAACAGCATAGGATTGATTTTGTGAGAAACGGCGTAGCTACGGCTATGCCGTTTCTCAATTTTGGTGCGCCCGACATGGGCGATGACTTGGAGGTGAAAGTTCCCTACGGGCTCGGTAGAGGAATCGTTAGCCGAATGCAAGTGATGAGGAAACTCGGCCTATCCAAATCCCGTGCCATCAAGTTTGGAAACGCAAGGCTGGGATCTGGAGGGTGGCAGGAAGTCCGATTTTATCCACGATGATTACAAATGAAAAACTCACAAAGGCCGGATACAACAGCTTAGCCGACCAATACGAGTCACTGCACTCAAATGGTTGAATCACCGTGTACCAACAGTACGCATGGTGATGTGAGAGGACGGTTCCCTTTACCTGTGTAAGGGGAACTTTCCACTCAATTATCAGCCATAGTACTGCAGTAAATAACCCCTAGTTATTGTAATTGCAGGCTCTCATAAGATATTTCAAAAAGCGCTTTGCTGCGCCCACCGGTGGACGGTTGATCAGCTGGGTGACATAGATCTTCCGTACCATGCTCTCATTTGGAAGTGGCAAAGGGGCAATCTGTACGTTGTAATTTTTCAGAAGGGAAACATGGGGCACAATGCCGTAGCCGAATCCATAGGAAACAAGACTGGCGATGCTTGCCTCATCGGGAGCGATGTGGGGATAGACCAATTTGATTCTGTAGGGGCTGAGCATATTGCGGATCTCGTGGTAAGCGGTCGTATATTCCTGAAATCCGATCATGCTGCAGGAGGATAAATCCTCCCAGGTTTTCGGAATCTTAGCGCCCGGTGGGCAGAGAAGAACAAAAGGCTCCGAAACCAGTTCTGTTTGCAGCAGGTCGTGATCCTTGGAAGCGGAACAAACCAGAAAATCACAGTATCCGTCCCGTAGCTTTGAAATCAGAGGGGTTGTGTTGTCGGTTTGGAAATCCACCTTTATTTGACTGTTTTCAGGTTCTGAGAGGAACGCTCGCACTACTCTGGGCAGTAATTCCCACAAAACGGGGGAAATGCAACCGATGCGAATCAGGATATCCCGATTGGCAGAGAGAGACTGCATATGCGACTGCGCTTTCTGCAGATCTGCCAGGATGGCTTCTGTGTGGGCCAGAAGCTGTTTGCCTTCGGAAGAAAGCTCCAGATTGTGGCCGTTGCGATAAAACAGTGCAAGGTTTAGCTCCTTTTCCAGATTGGAGATGGAAACGCTCAAGCTGGGCTGAGAAATATGGAGCGCCTTAGCTGCCTTGCTCATATTCCCTAATATAGAAATTTCATGAAAATACATCAGCTGATTTAGCGTCATTGGGCATCCCTTTTCATAAACTGATACTATTAAAAATACGTTACTTACATAATTCATCTTGTATATTACTTATATAATACATTCATTGTGCTACAATGTCAAGAGAAAGGGGCATGAAAATTGTTGAAAGTGTACAAAGCTGCATCAATGGAGGATTGCCTCTCAATCTTCATAAGCTACAGCTATTAAAAGATACTTTGTTTGTATTTTACAAACAGTGCGTCAGTACACTATAATTTAAAACATAAGGGGCGGTAAAAATGTTTAAAGCGTTAAATCGCACAGCGAAATGCCTATGATCGCCTCAGCCTGAAAGAATGAAAATTGTCCTAATAGTTTTTCTCTATCGATGAAGAAGACCAAGCCAACAACACCGCAAACCTGAAAAGGAGGTTACTTATGAAATTTAGCATGTGTACGGCAGTTTATGGCATGCACGACCTGCATGACACCATCAACAGAGCTGCAAAGATTGGCTTTGACGCAGTAGAGCTGACCGCAGCACTGCATCTGCCTGTGGAGAGCACGCAGGAGCGCCGCCGCGAGGTCAAGGGCTGGATCAGAGATGCAGGCCTTGAGTGTAGCGCACTCCATTACATCTTCGACGGTAGCGTGAAGCTGGCCACGGCAGACCGCGAGCTTAACGCTAAATGCGCTGATTATCTGTGCAAGGTGGTTGACGTTGCAGCTGATATGGATGCCAAGACGGTCATCGTCGGCAGCGGCGGCGCTACCCGACATCTGGACGATACCACCGACCGCATCGAGGCCACGAAGTGCATGGCTGATGTCATTCACCGTGCAGGTGAGTACGCTGCCGGCAAGGATGTCTATCTGGCAGTTGAGGCAATCAACCGCTATGAGACCAACTTCCTGAACACCATGCAGGAAGCTACCGAGTTCGCTCAGCTGGTGGATCACCCCCATGTCCGCACCATGGCAGACACCTACCACCTGAACATTGAGGAATCCAATCCCGTTGAGGCGGTGAAAAAGTACGGCTGGGCACTGCAGAACCTGCATTTGGCTGACTCCAACCGCCACGCACCTGGTACTGGTCACTTTGATTTTAAGGCAGTTGCAAACGCTCTGAAGGAGATCGGCTTCAACAAGTACTGCTCCTTCGAAGTGTTCGGTCTGTATCCGTGGAAGCTCTGGTTCGACACCGTAGAGGAAGCGGATCGTCAGATGAAGATCGGTATTGAGACGGCACGCGCCGCATTCAACTGATGACAGGGAGAAAACAACATGAGAACAATCAAATTACTGGCTCCGGGCAAGCTGGAGATTCAGGAGACTAACGATCGCTTCTCCGTCACCGACACCACCGTCAAAGTGGACGTGAAGGCCTGCGGCATCTGCGGAAGCGACTTGGCTCTGTACAACGGCAGACGCGACCTGTCCGGCGAGCATTATTTTGGTCATGAGTTTTCCGGAATCATTACTGAGGTAGGCAACGGTGCTAACGGCCTGAAAAAGGGCATGCGCGTGGCAAGCGAGCTGGTCAAGGGCTGCGGCAGATGCTGGTATTGCCGGAACGGTCTGCAGAATTACTGCAAGAGCCTGAACGACGCGCTCCTGCCCGGCGGCTTCACTGAGGAGACTCTGGTGACCAACACCGATGCCTACAGCTTCCTCAGCCCCATCCCCGATGAACTGGATGACATCACCGCTTCTATTCTGGAGCCTGCCAACTGCGCTTACCATGTGGCGATGAAAGCAAATATCCAGCCCGGCGACAACGTGATGGTGCTCGGTCTGGGTGCCATCGGCTTGGTGGCAGCGATGATCCTCAGGACTCTGGGCGCCGGCAAGGTGATCGGCGCTGACCGCAGCAAGCCCCGTCTGGAGCAGGTTCGCAAAACTGGACTGCTGGACGTGGTGGATACTTCTGATTCCAACTGGATGGAACAGGTCAGAGAAATGACCACAAAAGAGGGCGTTGACGTTGTTATTGAGGCAACCGGTGCGCCTCCTGTCCTGAAGGATGCCATGGCTGCCGCAAGAACCGGCGGCAGAATCGTGGTTCCCAGTGTCTATTTCGGAGGAATTGACGGCTTTGAGCCTTTGCCCATTATGAGAAAAGAACTGACCATCGTCGGTTCCAAGGGTCCTGCACCCCAGCTGAAATCTGACGGCACCTCTGCAGTGGTGGATAAGGTGCTCCAGATGAAGGACGATCTGCAGAAGATCATTTCTGTTTACGATTATAAGGACGCGCTTTGGGCCTTTGCAGATGCCAAAAGCGGCGCAGCCATCAAGGCGGTCATCCAGTTTTAACATTTAATTTGCGACTTACTTTAAAAAAGGAGACATTTGCTATGACGAAGAAAGAATACGTTCAAAAATACGGTGGCAAGTTCAGCATTAGCGGCGGCGAAACTTGGACCATGCCCAACGGCCATGTGGTTCACTTCGCACTGAACCCCAAGATGGGCTGCAAGAACACCAATATCGCAGTCGGCTTCCATGAGCCCGGCAAGGAGTTCGCTCCCCACAAGCACCCCATCTCCGAGGAGATCCTGATCATCCACTCCGGCGAGGGCGAGTGCTTCCTCTATGACAAGTGGATTCCCTGCAAGGCAGGCGACATCGTCTTTGCTCCTCCCGGCGTGTTGCACGGCACCCGCAATCCTGCAGGCAACACCGAACCCTTCGTGACTCTGGGCATCGCTACTCCGCCTCAGCTAGATCTGTACATGCGCGCAGGTTATGACGTGCTGGACGATGACAAGAGCGAGTACGTCGGCGAGTATAGCGAATAAGAATATTAAGGAGGCAAAATAATATGTTTTTTGATAATTATTCCGTTGAACTGAAGCGGACTTTGGATCAGATCGATCGCGCGGATATCGAGAAGCTGGAAGCTTATCTGGTAGAAGCCTGCAAGAACGGCAAGCATGTATTCGTTCTGGGCAATGGCGGCAGTGCAGCAGCTGCTTCCCACTGGGTCTGCGACTTCGGCAAGGGCATCAACATCGGCGACTCCAAGCGCCTGAAGATCTTTGCTCCTTCCGACCACACATCCATCTTCACCGCCTACGGCAACGATAATGCCTATGACCAGACCATGGTTGAGCAACTGAAAAACTTTTTGGAGGAGGGTGATGTCGTGATTTCCCTGTCCGTCTCCGGCAGCTCCGGCAATCTGGTGGAGGCTCAGAAATACGCCAGGGAGGCCGGCGCCAAAACCATCTGCATTGTCGGCGATTACAACGGTAGCCTCATTGGTATGTCCGACCTCTCCATCGTTCTCAACTCCAAGAACTACGGCGTAGTGGAAGACATCCATTTGATTCTGGAGCACGCCATCTCACAGGATATGAAAAAAGCCATCCAGAGTGTGCAGGGGTAAAGACCATGTATGTTGGAGCTTTTGATATAGGCGGAACCAAGACCATCATCGCCCTTGCGGATGACACCGGCAGGATCTATGAGAAGCAGCAGTTTCCCACAGATACCCGGGACTGTTTCAAGCATCTGGATGTCTGCTGCGAGATCTTTCGGCAGTTCCTGAGCAAGAACGGCCTGACTGCGGCACAGATCGCAGGAATCGGCGTCAATCTTCCCGGCATTGTAGATCGGGAGAAAGGCGTTCTGGTAAGAGCTGTCTACGCTGGGTGGAGTAATATTCCTGTTAAGGAGCGTGCCGCCAAAAAGCTTAACATCTCCAAGATTGTATGCGAGAATGATGTCAATTCCTGCGCTGTGGGAGAGATGCGGTTCGGGCTGGGAAAGAAGTACAATAGCTTTGGCTGGATGACCGTTTCCACCGGTGTGGGCGGTGCCGTAGTAAGCGACGGACAGCTGATTCGTGGTGCACACGGATACGCAGGTGAGTTCGGCCATCTCAAGGTGGAATACGAGAGTCCCAATGCCTGCCCCTGCGGAGAGCAGGGGTGCCTTGAGGCACACGGATCCGGAACTGCACTGAACCGGCTGATCGCAGCTCGGGTACAGAACGACGAGGCATTCAAAGCAGCGTTTGAACAGCTGGGAGAGGCACCTTCCGGCGCCTCCTGCTCCAGGCTGGCCAAGGATGGCAATCAGACCGCTATTAAGATTTTCAACCAAGTTGGTGAGTATCTGGGCAAGGGCATTGCCTACTACGCCAATATACTCGACCCGGAAGTCGTTGTCATCGGCGGCGGCGTGTCCGCGTCCCTCGACCTGCTGATGCCCGGCATCCGCAAGTCCATTGAACAGTATACGTTCGCCCAGATGAGGGATGTGAAGATTCTCCCTACGGCTCTGGGTTATGAAGCAGCCCTGATGGGTGCAATCGCAATTTTGCTTTAAAAGTATGCAGCTAGCTTCCGGATCAGGGGGATGGACTCTCCTTGAAGCAGCCTTGCGGCTCAACCGGAGGTTTAAGAACTTCACCCTGCTGTCCTACAGCTATTGTACCACGGGCATCTCGAAGCCTGCTGGTATTTTCCGAGCGTGCTTATATAGACACGCTACAATTCATCTGTAAATCTTATTATACGAGGGAGGTTAAACTATGGAACGCTTAAAAGCAGCCGTGGTCGGCATGGGCTTCATCGGCGTCGCCCATGTAGAAGCACTGAGACGCGCCCCCTATGTGGATGTGGTGGCCATTGCTGATTCCTTCGGTGCAAAGGAAAAGGCCGAGCGACTGGGTGTTCCCGCAGGCTACGCAGACTACGAAGAAATGATGGACGAGTGCAAGCCTGACTGCGTGCACGTCTGCACACCCAACAGTATGCACATGGATGTCGCAATGGCAGCCATCAGAAGAGGTATCAACGTCGTCTGTGAGAAACCTATGGCAAGAAACGCCGATGAGGCTCAGAAGATGGTCGATGCCGTCCGGGAGAGCGGAGTGATCGGCGCACTGAACTTCCACAATCGTTACTATCCGATTCCTTACCAAATGCGCCGCATGGTTCAGAATGGCGAACTGGGTAATATCTACCATGTTCAGGGCGGCTATCTGCAGGACTGGCTGCAACACAAGACCGACTTCAGCTGGAAGCTGCTGTCCGATCAGTGCGGCAAGACCAGAGCCACTGCGGATTTAGGTTCCCACTGGATTGATCTGGCTGAGTATGTAACCGGCCAGAAAGTAAAAGAAGTTTTTGCTGAGTTCAAGACCATTTATCCCCGGCGCACGCAGATGACCAAGGACGGCCCCGAGGAAGTCGACATCGACACCGAGGATTTCTCCTGTGTCATGCTCCGCTTCGATGGCGGTGCAGTGGGCGCTGCTACGTTCTCCGCCGTGTTCTCCGGCAAGAAGAATCAGACCGTGCTTCAGGTGGCCGGCACCAAGCAGTCTCTGGAATGGGACAACGAGAAGGTCAACGACCTGCTCATCGGCCATCGTGACGAGCCTAACGGTCTGCTGACCAAGGACCCTTCTCTGGTGGACAGCGCAACGGCCTCCGTTATCAGCTACCCCGCCGGTCATGCAGAAGGTTTCCCCGATGCCTTCAAACAAAACTTTACAGCCATTTATGGAGCCATTCGCGGCGAAAAGCCCATCAATCCCTTCGCAACCTTTGAGGACGGCCTTCACGCGATGAAAATCTGTGACGCATTGTTTGAGAGTGCCCACACCGGTAAGTGGGTCTCCATCTAATTGAGATATGTACGTGCAGAGAGGAGGAAAATGGATTGAAAATAGGCGTTGTAGCCAATGTCCTTCAGGACAGACCTCTGGAAGAAGCTTTGAAAACCTTTCGTGAGATGAACATCGAACAGATCGAACCCGGCTGCGGTGGATTCGCTGGAAAGACTCATGTAGACCCGGAGCGACTCTTGGCATCACCTGAAGCACTGGAGGAATTCAAGGAGACGCTCAGCAAGGAGGGCATTACCATCAGTGCACTGTCCTGCCACGGCAATCCCGTCCATCCCAATGCCGCAAAGGCCGAGGAGCACCACGAGGATATGTGTAACACGGTTCGTCTGGCTGAAAAACTGGGGGTTGATACGATCACCTGTTTTTCCGGCTGTCCCGGAGACTGCGAGGACTCCAAGTATCCCAATTGGGTGACCTGCGCATGGCCGGACGACAACTTGGAGATTCTCAAGTATCAGTGGGAGAAAGTGCTGATTCCTTACTGGAGGAACTTCGTTCAGATCGCAAAGGAATACGGTGTGAATAAAATTGCACTGGAACTGCATCCCGGATTCTGTGTCTACAATGTGGATACGCTGAAGCGGCTCAGAGACGCGGCCGGTCCGGAAATTGGCGTCAACTTTGACCCCAGCCACCTGCTCTGGCAGGGAATGGATCCGGTCGCTGTGATCCGTGCCTTTGAGGGGATGATCTATCATGTCCACGCCAAGGATGTGCGCATCGACAAATACAACAAGGCCATCAACGGCGTTCTGGACACGAAACACTATAACGACGAAGCTCACCGCTCCTGGATCTTCCGGACTGTGGGCTACGGAAACGATGCACGGTATTGGAAGGATATTTTCTCGGAACTGCGCAAAATCGGATACGATGGAACCATCAGCATTGAGCATGAGGACAGTCTAATGAACCGGCTAGAGGGACTGCAACATGCGGTGGACATGGTGAGGGAATGTGCCATTTTCGAGCAATCATCCGGAATGTGGTGGGCATAAGGCCGCCATATCTGTAGAGGGACGAAAATGAAAAAGTTATTAACATCTTTAGATACGATTATTCGGTGGGTTGAGGATATCGTTTGCGGTACCACGCTAGCCGCAATTGTCTGCATCGCAACGGCCAGTGTCATTGCACGCTACATTTTCCACACCGGCTTCCTGTGGGCAGACGAAGTCAATCAGGCACTTCTGGTGGCTATGGGTATGTTTGGAAGTGCACGAGCTGTCCGCACCAACGGCCACACCGAGTTCACCATGCTGGTGAACAAGCCAAAGTCCAAGGGCGCACGCATCGCGCTACGCGGTGCCTTCCTGGTGATCACCATCGTCTTCCTGACGCTGTTGCTCATCTGGACGGCTCAGTACACCGCAGACGGCACCATGCTGAGTACCGCCCTTCGCATCCCCAGAATGTATTATTACATGTCCATCCCCATGGGATTCGGTCTGATGATCTATGAATATCTCTGCTCTATCAAGAGCAGAGTCATCGACGATCCTGTTTCCGTTGAAGAATAAGGAAGGAGGAATTATCGTGAACGTAGGCTTAATCATCGCCCTGCTGGTCATTCTGACCTTCGGCTTTATTCTGGCAGGCATCCCGGTTTATGTCTCGCTGCTGTTTAGCGGCACGCTGAGCCTGGGTGCTCTGGCTGTCACTACCAACACTCCCATCGCAACCCTAGCTGTAGCAAACTCCGTTTTTAACGGCATCGGCAGCCTTCCTCTTCTGGCAATCCCGTTCTTCATGTTGGCGGGTGAGATCATGAACCGAGGCGGCATCACAGAAAAACTGATCAAGTTTGCAACACTGCTCATCGGTCGACTTCCCGGCAGTCTGGCTCACGCAGGCATCGTGTCCAGCATGTTCTTCGGCGGCATCACCGGTTCTGCGCAGGCCTGTGCATCCTGCATGGGCGGCATCCTGATCCCCGCTATGACCAAAGAAGGCTATCCCGTTGAAGAAGCTGTGGGCGTCATCGCCAGTGCTTCCACTTGCGGCCCTATTATTCCTCCCAGCATCATCATGGTGGTTTACGCGACCGCTGTCGGTGTCTCCGTCGGCACCATGTTCATGGGCGGCGTGGTTCCCGGCATCCTGTGCGGTCTGATCCTGATGGCGGTGGTTCTGCTCCGTGACCGCGTGGTTCACTTTCCCAGAAGAACCGAGAAGCTGTCCATGGGAGAGATCAAGACCACCATCGTGGACGGCCTGATTCCCTTGGGCATGCCTCTGATCGTTGTTGGCGGCATCATGGGCGGCATCATGACCCCCACCGAAGCCGGTGCTATCTCCGTGGTGTACGCACTGCTGGTCAGCCTGTTCGTTATCAAGTCTCTCAAGCCCAGCGAAATCTGGACCATCCTGCTGCGGGGCGTTAACAGCGCAGCACCTCTGTTGCTGATCATCGCCTGCGCAAAGGTGTTCAGCTATGGTCTTACCGCGCTGCAGATGCCCGTGATCGTGAACGACCTGATACTCTCCGTCATCAACAACAAGTACATGTTCCTGCTCCTGGTCAACCTCCTCCTGCTGGTCATGGGTATGTTCATGGACGGCGGCGCCTCCGTTATCATTCTGGCTCCCATTCTGGCCCCGGTTGCCAGCTCCATGGGCATCAGCCTGATTCATTTCGGCATCATCATGGCCTTCAACCTGACCATCGGAAACATCACGCCTCCTCTGGGCTACTGCCTGTTCATCACCTCCAAGATTGTCGGTATCCCGGTTGAAAAGGCAATCAAGGGCACGGTTCCCTACATGATTGCAGAATTTATCTGCCTGCTGCTGATTACCTACGTCCCCTTCCTGGTTCTGGCTGTTCCCTCGTTTCTGGGCATGGCGGTCTGAGAACCCTCGATCACATCTATTACGTGCCTGAACGCACGAAAGAAATAAACACACACACCCAAACCGCTATTTTTGTGAGAAGGAGATCGAAAATGAAGAAAAAATTGATACTTGCTCTGACCTGCACATTCGCGCTGGTGACCATGCTGACCGCCTGTGGTAAATCTTCCAGCGGCAATGCAGCCAACGGTGGAAGCAGTGCAGCTAATGGATCCGGCGATACAATCGCCGTCAAGTATTCTGTTACCTATCCTGCCACCGGCACTCAGGCTGACGGTGCCAACGCACTGGCCGAGCTGATCGAAGAGTGCTCCGACGGTCGCCTGAAGATGGAGTTCTATCCCTCCTCCCAGCTGGGTGACAAGGCTTCCACCTTTGAGGGCCTGAGGGCCGGCACCATCGAGATGACCGAGTGCGCCGCCACCGACCTGTCTGCATTCAGCGATATGTGGTCCGTTTTCTCCCTGCCTTATCTGTGGGAGAACGGTAGCCAGGCTGTTAACACCGTCATGGATGAAGACGTGAAGGCCATGCTGGAAGCTGACGCGGAGGCAAACGGCTTCAAGATCATCGCCTGGACTGACATCGGCAGCCGCAGTGTCCTGAATAAAACTCGTACGGTCAACACTGCTGACGATCTGAAAGGCCTGAAACTGCGCTGCATGGAGGATGCCGTTCTGGCTAACTCCGTCAACGCTATGGGTGCTATCGCCACCCCCCTGGCTTCCAGCGAAATCTACACCGCTCTGCAGCAGGGCACCATTGATGGCTTGGATCACACTCCCTCCGTTATCGCTGCTAACAGCTGGTATGAACTGTGCAAATACTACACTCTGACCGAGCACTTCACCATTCCTGACCCAGTGTTCGTCAGCAAGGTGTGGTTCGACAGGCTGTCTCCCGAAAATCAAGATGCTATCATTGAGGCTGGCGAGAAGTTCTCTAACAAGTGGAACAACGAAATCTGGCCTGCTGCTACCGAAGAAGGCGTGAAGGTCATGGAGGAGAACGGTGTCGAGATCGTTAAAGTGGACAAGACCCCCTTCATGGAGAAGACCCAGCCCGTTGTGGAGGACTTCCTTGCAAATGCAAGCGACAGCCAGAAAGAACTGTATGATCTGCTGGTTGCTACCCGTGAAAAGTACTGATCGCGATGCCTGACAAAACAGACAAACTGAACAATAACTGAACACGAGGCCCTCATTTAAACTCTGAAAAATCTCAGCGATTGAGATAAAAGACAAAATGAGGGCCTTTTTGCAAAAAGGAGTTACTTAGGCAACAATGCGGAAGAAGACACGGCTGCATGCCGTGTCCTTAACCGTAAATCTATTGTAATAGGATTGAAAACACAATGAAGATTGGCGGATTTGGATTTATCAAAGACTATCTGCATATTTCCGAGGCAGGCTATGATTTTGTGGAGCTGGACATTCCAGAGATCGAAAAGCTGAGCGAGGAAGCATTTGAAGAACTAAAACATACGGTCAGAACCGGTGTGCCGGTGCTGACCGGTGCGCGACTACTACCAGTGTCGGAACCGCTCTTTTTCACGGAGGGTTATGATCCAGAATCCCTGAGAGCGTATCTGGAGAAAGCGTGCGAAAGAACCGCCCAACTCGGCATCAAGGCCGTGATTCTTGGAAACGGAAAAGCCCGCTGGCTGCAGTCGGAGACAGATCGGGAGAAGGAAGATATTTTCATCAAGTCCCTTCGTCTGATGGCACAGACAGCAGAAAAGAACGGTCAGAAACTGATTTTGGAGCCGCTGGGACCGAAATACTCCAACTACATCAATACTGTTGCCCAAGCGGTGCAGCTCATCAAAAAGGTAGATGCCCCCAACCTGTACACCATGGCCGACCTGCGTCATATGGTGTGGGCGGAGGAGCCGTTTCGGGATATTGAGGAATATTTGCCCTACATTCACCATATCCACATTGACTATCCTCTGTCTTACCCGGAGAGAAGGTATCCCTCAGCAGAGGATGATTATGATTACAGCGCCTTTCTGAACAGCCTGAAACAGGCGGGCTATCAGGGAACGCTGACCATTGAGGCGGATATTCCCGCTGATTGGAACCAGGCGTATCGTCAGGCAATGGGCGTGATTCTGTAAGAAAGAGTACCAATACGAAATCACTAATCCCGAAGCCCAAAAGGAGAATCTCATGAAAGCCATGTGTTTTGATTCTATAAATCTGGATTATGTCTATTCTCTTGACCACATCGTCGCCCCTCGGTAAAACCATCTTTTCCGGCGGTCGGGAGTTATCTGTCGACGGCAAGGGGCTGAATCAGTCCGTCGCCATGGCAAAAGCCGGACTGCCCGTCTGGCACGCCGGCATTCTCGGTAACGACAGCGAACTTCTGCTGGACACGTTGAAAATAAATGGTGTAAACACTAGGCTGAGCCGCAGGGAGAACGCCCAGCCCGGCCACACCATCATTCAGGTGGATGCAGTCGGCCAGAGCAGCATTATCCTCTTCGGCGGCATCCATCGCTGTCTTTCGAAAGGGGCTACGCCCTCTATCCCGTTGCCCTCCGAACTGGAGGAGAGCTAACCTCAGTATTACCACACAAGATCTTAGTCGCATGGTTTTCCTCCCCAAGCATTATCTCTCATTTTCCTCCGTGTGACTGGATTCCTTTTCTATAAGCCTGTGCGGCCTTGGCCGCACAGGCGAAATTTATGCTTCTGTACCCGTTGGAAGGGGGATCATAAACCCCAAAACAAAGACAGTCCTACAAAAATAAAAAAGCTGGCTTTGCGCCAGCAGAAACACCTAGGGAACCTCTGAATAATAGACCGTAAATGGCGTGATGATTTGGAGTTTTCAGAAGAAAATGTGATCACGAATTCTGCGGTACTCTTCCAGGTGATATCGTGAAGATGAACCGGGATGGCGAAGTGACGCGCGGCAATTCGACCCCGCAGCATACCTACGTCATTTTTGCCGGCAGTATCCGCACTGGCCGGACTCGAGTTGGAAATTACGCCGCATGACATCTGTTCAATGCCGCCAAAGCGATGAGGCTCTGCGAGGATAATCTCAGCATCCTGCTTGACTGTGGCTACAAGCCAGAAAAATTGAGAAGTTGTTCTGTTGCCCATTCGAAAACTTAATCGAAGACGGCTAGTCTAAAAAGGCCCAAATCGGGAGAATTTGTGTTCGAAACACAAAAAGTATAATATGACAAACAAAAATAATCAAAATCAGGTTGCCGGCAGGCGAAAGAAGAGCACCTATATCGCTAACGCGGCAGGTACCGCGTTGCGGATGGCAAGTTCTTCGCGTGTCAGGTAATCGATCAGACGCAGGCTGTTCTGTGCTGCATGCGCGCGCACTGCATCGGATGCGGCGCCGGCCAGCACCAGCATCTTGGGCGGAATGGCGTCTAAAATGGTTTGAATGTGATAGGATGTATTAGAGAGCGGCGCGTTGAGCAGCCCTTCGTCCCGTTCGGCGGGCATTGGGAGGATGACTGCCTGTACGTCCGCATCCACGCCGAAATTTGGCGCGGTCGCGCGGTGGACGCTGCTGTCAAATTTGTGCCGGTCTAGTGCGGAGACGGTAACCCGGTGTCCGTCTGCGCATAAAAGCTGCGCCAGGAACGCCTGCCGCATGTCACCGCCGATGACGGCGAGCGACGTGCTTTTCTTCATGCTTCATCGCCTCCTTCACAGGCAGACTATGCTGTAGGAAGGCAGGAGGTGAAAGCCTTTTCCAGGGATAGAATTTGACAGGGCTTGCTTGATAAAGCAGGCATTTTTCAACCTATATCGAAAAACAATTTTGCGCCAAACGTTTTTAAGGAATACAGATAAGGCAACAACGTATTTTGTTATTATAAAGCAAGAAGCTTTTGATAGATTCTTAAGTCCGAATCCTGAAACACATTGAACACAATACCTTTCAGGGAAGTAGGATGTGAAAGAAATTCCAACACCGTGGCAATGGCAATTTCCGCTGCCCGTGCATTTGGAAAATGAAATTCCCCGGTAGATATACAGCAGAACGCGATACTTTCCAGACCCATTTGATTGGCAAGCTCCAAGCAGGAGAGGTAACAGCCGGAAAGCTGCCGTTCATGCTTTGGGGTAAGCCGTCTGGATACGACAGGCCCCACTGTGTGAATGACAAATTTACACGGAAGATTATACGCCGAAGTTACCTTTGCTTTTCCGGCCGGTTCTTCATGGCCCTGTGCCATCATCAGCTGGCTGCATTCCTCCCGCAACTGAGAACCGGCGGCGGAGTGAATGGCGTTGTCAATGCAGCCGTGACAGGGGCGGAAGCAGCCCAGCATTGCGCTGTTTGCCGCGTTCACAATGGCATCTGCATTCAGGCGGGTAATGTCGCCCTGCCACAAAAGCAGCCGTGGGTCTTTTGCACAGGCCGGGAGCGATTTTACATCGACAATGTCTTTTTCATCGCGCTCTTCTGAGAGCAGGCTGTCCTGTAAAGCCAAATATTCCGGGCTCAGAGGTTTCGGCGGGCGAACATTCATCAGGCTGCGCAGCAACCGTCTTTGGGCGGTACGCTCCATGGGAAATGCCGCCGCCTGTTCACGGTATTCTGGCATATCCTGCAAAAGCAGCTCGTTCAACTTTCGTATTTTTTCGAATCTATCCATTTTAATATGCTCCAAATAAATTCAGCTGCCGGTCAATCCAGCTTTCCTGCTTCGCTTCGTGTATTCGGTCGCCCGGTTCGCTTTTGCCAAGCAGAAACGGGGAGGCCGGGTCGTGCCGGCACATATTCCGGCGTACAGTCTCCGCATTGGTGTTCGCATAGCAATATCGACACAAATGCCCGCATGTATCGTAGGCGCCAATGTCATTTCCCAGAAAACAGGCGCATTCATTTCTGGGGGATTTTCGCTTCGGCGCATCCAATCGGCAGTGCAGGGCATCCTCAAATGTTTTAATCGTCATGCAGCCGTTGCAGTCCACACCGTAAGGAGCCAGATCGTTCCCTTCGGCGCATGCTTTTATTGTAAGCCCAAATCCGTCCCCAATTTCGGAAAAGGCTTTACCAATTTGTATCCGTTCTGCCGGACGGACTGCCCGCGCCTGCGGAAAGTTCCGCTCCACCTTTTTGTAAAGGTCAATAAAGCTGATGACACAGGTTTTCGTATAGCCGGAGAGATTTGCGGCCATCCGCTCAAAATCGGCAATGTGCCGCTCGACGGGATAAGCCTCAGAGATGAAAATCGGGTCATAACGCCAGCCGATAGAACACACGCCGACAAGGTTGGATAACCGCTTAAAATCCTCCATAACAGTTTTTTTATCCGGCACATTCGGCTCAATCTCCCTGCCGTAGGGCGTGATGGTAACAAACCAATATTGCCCATAAGCTTTGAGTAAATCCATGTGCGGCAGCATTGGAGCCGGGTTTTTGGTGCAGAAGCCAATCAGATCCACCACCTTTGGAGACAAGCTGTACCGGGTGACGGAGCTTGGGTCATAGGGATTTCTTACACAGACAAAACCGGCTTTCAGCCGGTTGATCAACCATTCGGAATAAAATGCCGGAATGTCTGTCCGCATTCCCGTTTGAATTATCATAGGCCCACACCTCTTTTCCGTTTAGCTCGCCGCTGATTTGTTCGCGAGCAGCCGGTGTAATGTTTCCCCGATATCCGCCTCAATGCAAATCGACTGCTTTTGAATTTCTCCCGGGCAGGCAGCTTCGCCGTAATTGATGCAGCAGTAAGCTGCTTTGGGGTTTCCCGCCGTCATTTGCCAGAACGGGTATTTGATGATGGCCGGGGTATTGTAGCCAACGCCAAGCTCTAAAAACAGGATATGCAGCCCCTCATGCCGTTTTAAAAACAATTTGTAGCGTTCCGCTGCCCTGTGCCATCCTTCATATTTCAAAGCAGTTACCACAATGCAGGCAATGCTCCTGATGAATGAAGCTGGGCTTTCCCGCATCGATTGCCCTTTGCGGGCAGGCGGCTGCACATTTTCCGCAGCCGATACAGGCATCTGTAATGAAAAAGCCCTTTGTCCTTATTATACCACTCCCAATCCTGTATGTCTCACGGAAAATCGGATTGACGCCAAGGCTGGAATACTCAATTTCCATATCCCGCACCGTAAACACGATGCCGATACGCCTTGTATTACCGGGATAAACATTGGCAAGGTAGGGCTGCTCCTCGAAAATAAGGTCAATACCTGTTTTCAGATTTCCTGCTTGGTGTGTGCTATTGTGAGGGGAGCGATTATCCGGTATTAGGGGCGTGTGCGCCTAAATAATTTTAACATTTCGACTCAATCCTTTTAGAGAAGGATACAAAGCGGCAAAGACATTCCAAAGGACGCCTTTGCCGCTCAAAAGTTACCATTTCAGAAAGAATGCGGGCGGTTGCCAGCCGTCAGATTCTCCAAAAATTTTTAGAAAAATTCCCAGGGGAATGTCTGTTACCGGCTGATGGTCTGACGCAGCGCGTCGATGGAGGTGTTCACACCTGCCTCCACGGTCATGGTCAGGTCTTCCATCTCGAGCGATACATCGCCGTCGTAGCCCATCATGTGAACCACCGAGAAGAACTCCTTCCACCACTGCAAATCCTTGCCGCAGCCAACGGCGACATAGTTCCAGACGCGCTCGGCGCTGTCGGTCACCGGGCGGGGTTCCAGAATGCCGTCCACGTCAGACAGGCCGCGTTCTATGCGCGCATCCTTGCCGTGTACGTGGTAGATGCAGCCCTTCAGGGCGCGCGCCGCCGCAATCGGGTCTGCGCCCAGCACCATCATGTGGGAAGGATCCAGGTTGATGCCAATCATGGGATCGACCGCGTCGCGCAGCTTTTTGAGCGTGGAAGCGCTCCAGACCATGGTGCCCGGAAACTCCTCAATGGCGATTTGCTCTACGCCGCATTTTTTGCAATGCTGGACAAACTCCTTCCAGAATGCAATCGTGACTTCCCACTGGTATTCGTAAGCGGGCGCCATGAAGTCCGGCCAGGAAACCGTGGAAGTGATCCAGTTCGGAGTGGTATCGCCCGGCGCGCCGGCAGGCAGGCCGGCCATGGCGACCAGCTTTTTTACGCCCAACAGACCGGCGAGGGTCGCGCAGTCGTACATACTTTTTGCATATTCCCTGCCGGTCTCGGAAGGCCAGGTTGGGTTGCAGGAGGTGTTGAGCGCCGAAATGCGCATGCCGCGGCTCTCAAGTTGGGCGAGGAACGCTTTGCGCTTGCCTTCGTCGGCAAGCAGTTCTGCGGTGTTTACATGTTTGCGCGCGCCCCAGCCGCCCGCGGTCATCTCGACCGCGTCCAGACCCAGGGACTTGACTTTGTCGAGCATGTCCGGGTAGGACAGGCCGGCGAATACATCGGTACAAATTGCAAGTTGCATAGAAAATCCTCCCTTTGATTTGAAATGCTCCCGGCGCTCCGGGATGTGCGGGGCGCCGGGGAGAGAAACAGGTATGTGCGGGATTATTTAAAATCCACCCAGACCGCGCCCTTATCGGCGGACTCGACGCACTTGGTCACCCAGCGGATGCCGTCGATACCGTGCTCAAGGTCGGGGTAAACGAGATTCTTGAGGGTCTCCTCATCGCCGCGGTCCTTCGCGTCCATGGCGACCGCAAAGCGGTTATACAGATTGGTCCACGACTCAATCAGGCCGGTATAGTGCAGTGCGCCCAGACGCTCGTACTCCAGCGCCTCGTCGCACAGGTAATCCACGCCGCGCACCAGCGTCTGGATCGGCTGCCCCTGTACCTGATACTGAAGTTCGTCCGGATGCATGTCGTTCCACTCAAGGGACGCCTTCGTGCCCACGATGCGGACATGCTGGCTGCTCATGTCGCCCGCATTGACGGCCGACGCCCACATACGGCCGACCGCGCCATTTTCATAGCGCATTAGGACGTAAGCATTGTCCTCCAGCGGCGCGCGGGACTTGATAAAGCTCTGGCGGTCGCACAGCACCTGCTTGAGCTTCAGCTGTGGGCAAACCAGTTCGGAGATGTAGAAAGTATGGGTGGACAGGTCGCCCAGCACAAAGGACGGGCCGACTTTGGCCGGGTTCACGCGCCACTTCTGGCCCTCGGCCTGGGTGTCGCCGGTCGGGTCGCAGCCAAAACCGTGCGCGTAGCGCAGATCCACCATGGTCACTTCACCGATGTCGCCGTTCAGGATCATGTGGCGCATCTGGCTGAGCAGGTCAAAGCCGGAGAAGCCATAGGTCACGCAGACCAGCTTGCCCTTTTCCTCGGCCAGCTTTTTGATTTCCAGGCCCTGCTCCACTTCGAAGAACAACGGCTTCTCGCAGATGACATGCAGGCCGGCTTCGAGCGCCGCCTTGCAGACCTCGAAATGCTGGAAGTTCGGGGTCGCGATATCAACCGCTTCGATGCCGTCCTCCCGCTTGGCCTCGGCTTCGAACATGGCCTTGTAGTCCGGATACAGGCGGTCTTCGTCCATGCACAGCGCCTTGCCGAAGTCCACGCAGCGCTCATAATCCAGATCGAACGCCGCGGCTTTGAGGACAAAGGAGGTGTTGTCGCGCATCGCGCCAAGACGGTGCTTGTAACCGACGCCGCTGGTGCGGCCGCCGCCGACGATTCCCCAGCGGAACGGCCTTGCAATTTTCTTTTCTCCGATTAACATTGTCATCACACTCTTTCTTCTTATTTTGTTTTGCTTTTTATAAATGGGAGCATAGGCGGAGGAAAAAGAAATAGAAATGAAAAAATACTTTAATATTTTGCGTATTTCCTTTTCTGTGCCTTTATTATATGCTATTATTATTTGAGAGTAAATATTTCCGTTTGTCATAAACTGCATCGATTTTGCTTTTGTATTTTGACGCTAAAATATGAAATGGGAGGGGTTTTATGAAGCCGGTTGATCCTGGGATTCTGCCGCAGTCCATCTGCTTTTCCTTCACGCCGTCGGACATTGCGCAGGAGCTGTATTTTTATCCGACCTGGTGTGGCCACTACTACTGCAACAGCAACTATTTTATCCGCCGCCCATCGTATCCGCCGCTGCTGCTGGCCTATGTGCGGCAGGGGGTGTTCCGGGTGGAATACCGCGGCGAGCTGCGCCGGGCGCAGCATGGGGATGTCCTGCTGCTGGACTGTTCGGAACCACACTATTATCAGGCCGAAGATGGGTTGGAATTCCTCTATGTGCATTTTGATGGTTCCAATGCACATGCGCTTTGCCGGCGGATCATGGAAACGCAGGGCTGGCATATCCAGCGGGAAAACAACCCGGCGATCGACAAGGCAATCTATGATATGGTGGACTTTTACCAATGCGGCGGCATCGAAAGCGCCTTTGAAAGCTCGATGCGCATCTACCGGATGTTTGAGTTGCTCCTTGCCCCGACAAAACAGGAGCAAATGGAAAGCCGCCCGATTGACGACGCCATTCAGCATATCCGTTCCCATTACGGCGAGCCGCTGACGCTTGGGGAGCTGGCGGCCATCGCCCGCCTCAGCCCATGCTATTTTTCGCACAGCTTCAAACGGCAGACCGGGTTTTCGCCGCTGGAATACGTCATCAATACCCGCATTGAGCAGGCCAAAATCCTGCTGGCACGCACGACACGGACGGTGGCCGACATTGCCGACGAAGTGGGCTACGGCTCAGGCGGGAGCCTGACCAATCTGTTCCTCAAGCGCGTTGGCATGTCCCCAAAGGAGTTTCGGAAAAACCATCAATATCATCCCGCAAACCGGGAGGCATAAAAAATTGCCGCCGCAGCCTTGGGAGGGCTGGGGCGGCATAAGGAAAAAGAAAACAGATAGCTTGGGAATGTAACACTGCCATCGTTTACCAGGGCTGCGCAAACCCCCATGTGCCAATGCCGATGGGAGAGAACGCAACGTAAACGGCAATTACGCAGATGATGATGAATGCGGTTGCAACCCATCTGTACTTCCAGGGGGTCAGGTCGACTGCGCCTGCATCCTCCTGGATCCATGCCTGGATCTCATGATTTTTGTTCTTGTTGCGTCGGTTCATGAAGCACATGAGCAGCAGCTCGAGCGGCAGCAGAACAAGCACGGCATATAGGTAATGGAAATCATCGCCCAGGAAGAGCAGGAAGGAACCGTAGGCAATCACATGCAGAATCAGAATGACCTTTGCGGAATACTTCGGCAAATACCTGAAGAAGAAGCCGCCGAAAACAGCCGTCAGGACCGGAAGCGCGATCAGCATGACGAGCGAATCCAGGAAGGTCTTGAGACCGGCCGGGAAAAAGTAAATCAGCGGGCCGACAATGGTGGTGAGGACGGCGAAAACAATGCCGACGTTCTTGCCAACCTTGACCAGCTTCTCTTCGGAAGCGTCCCTGTTCATGAACTCCTTATAAATATCCATGGTGAACATCGTGTCAACCGAGTTCAGTACCGAGTTGAAGGAGGACAGGATCGCGCCGAGCATGACGGCTGCGAAAAAGCCCATGAGCGGAGCCGGGATGACTTGGGTAACGAGCTGTGGGTATGCTTCGTCCATCATGGAAACCTGATCGCCCTGGATTTCAAACAGTGCGAATGCGATCACGCCCGGCAGAGCCAGATACATAAAGCCGATGATCTTCAGGAACGCGCAGTACAGGGCGCCTTTCTGCGCTTCCTTGAGGTTTTCTGCTGCAAGGACGCGCTGGATGAAGGACTGGTGGGTGCACCAGGATTGCAGGCCAAGGAAGAACAGGCCGGTGAATACGGTCGGCCACGGAACCGCAGGAGGCAGGGAGTCCGCGGGAGCGATCGAGTTGAGCATGTCGGAGTGGTTTGCAATCAGGTACTTCATGCCGTCGAGGATGCCGCTGCCGCCGGATACGTTGCCGAGTACGTTGAGCGCGAAGAACGGGATCATGAAGCCGCCGATCAGCAGGCCGATGCCGTTTACGGTATCGGATACCGCAACCGCTTTCAGGCCGCCGAAAATTGCGTAAATCGAACCGATGACGCTGATAACAACACAAAGAAGAATGACCGACTGGAACTTCGTAATGCCGAGCATTGCGGATACGCCGAAGATGTTCTCAAATACGAGAGAGCCGGAGTACAGGATCACCGGGATCTGGACAACGATGTACAGAAGAATGTATGCAATCGAGAACCAGAGCTTGGTGCTGCGGTCATAGCGCAGGCCGATCAGTTGCGGAATGGTGGTGATGCCGCTCTTGAGATAGCGCGGCGCTGCAAACAGCGCCAGAACGATACAACACGGGGCTGCTACGATCTCAAACGCCATCGGGCTCATGCCAACGCTCCATGTCTGGCCGTTGGTGCCGACGAGCTGCTCTGCCGATAGGTTCGTCAGCAGCAGGGAGCCTGCGATAACGAAGCCGGGGAGGCCGCGCCCGGCGAGGAAGTATCCATCGGCTGTTGACTGGTCATCGCCCTTGGTTTTGACATAGGAGATGACAGCAACCAAAATCGTAAAGCCGATGAAAGTTGCGAGTGTCCAAATCATTTTTTTACCCCTTTTCTATGATTTCTTTCCTTGGAACTGGGTAAAGTATACCGCGTATCCGATCTATCATCGAGCAGGGGGTTTTTCTGAAAAATTGATATTTTTTTGGGCGCTGTTTTTGGGCCGGCGGAAAAAATCGCACTTTACAGGCGGAAACGCGGGGCAAACAGCGCGGAGCACGGGAAAAGTTTATTTATTTTCCGGTAAGAGTTGTTGGATTTTCCGAACGCCGGTATTCAGCCGGGCTGACGCCCATGCGCTTTTTGAAGGTGCGGCAGAAATGCTGGTAATCGAGAAAGCCCGCATCGGCCGCAATCGCCTTGATCATGTCTGTGCTTGTGGTCAGGCGGCGGCATACGTATTGCAGGCGGCAGTCGGTCAGATAAGCCGAAAAACCGGCGCCGACTTCCTGCTTAAAGAGGGAAGAAAAATAGTTCTGGGTCAGCCCGGCCTGTTCGGCGGTCTGCGCAAGCGTAAGCTGTTCGGCAAAATGCGTGCGGATAAAGCGCACCGCGGCTGCGATGGCGGGAGAAACGGTTGCAGGCAGGCCGCTGACCCCGTATGCGTGCGCGCGGGCCGTATAGGCCGCGCTCAGGGGAATGTAATCGGCAAAGGCATGCAGGGCGGCATATTCCTTTTCCTCGCGCTGCGTGCCGGCGCTGAGGTCGCACCGCCGCAGCCAGTACAGAACCGTACCCGGTTGCACACGCGCCTGCCCGATCTGTTCCAGCGCTGCGCGGTAATCAGCCTCGACCTGCGCGGCAGCGCCCCGTTCAATGAGTGCGCCCACGCTGTGTTCGAAGTTTTCGGCAGCAGAAGGCAGAGTATCGGAAAGCGCGGCCTCGGGGGAACCGTACCAGTAAACGCCCTCTTTGTAAAACGCCGCGACCGCTGCTTCGTTCGCCTGCCGCAGCGCGTCTGCCAGAGCGCCGTGCCCCTCGTGGACGCGGCTGATGCCTGCCGAGACCGGCAGGCCCAGATAGCGCCAGGCATAATCAGCCACGGTGGCGCCCAGCTGGCCGATGGCCTCCTGTTGCGCGCTTGCCGAAGGCAGGCTGCTGAGATCAATGAGCAGCGCGCAGCTGTCCTCGCGGAAACGCACGGCTTCGGCGTGGTATTTGGCGGCGAACTGCCCGCACAGCTCGGCGAGCCGCGCGGCCTGCCCGGACGCGGCCGCCGGAAGCTTGGCAAGCAGCACCGCGCAGCGGGAATACCGCCCGTGCAGGCCGGCGGCCGCGGTCATCTCGCGCTGCCGTGCCGCGGACAGGCCGGGTTCGGAAAGCAGGGATTCCAGCAGTTCGTGCTGCATGGCACGCAGTCCCTTTTTTGCGTAAGCATGCAGCCGGCCGCTCCGGGCGCGGCGGCTTTCCAGCTTGTCGCGCACCGTGTCCATCACCCGCAACAGTTCCGGGCCGCTCAAATGGTTTTTGAGCAGGTATTCGTCTGCGCCGAGCTGCATCGCCGTTTTCACATAGGAAAAATCTTCGTGGCAGCTCAGCACCACCACACCCCCGTCAAAGCCGTCCGCCTTGGCGCGCTCGATTAGCCCCACGCCGTCCAGCCCCGACATGCTCATATCGGTCAGCAGGATATCGGGGTGCAGCTCCTCTATTTTTTCGAGGGCTTCTTCCCCGTCGCATGCATCGCCCGCGATGGTATAGCCCCGGTCCTCCCAGGGAACGATCTGTTTTAAAAACATGCGCACCAGCGCATCGTCGTCGACGATCAGGATACTGACCATGTTTCCTCCCCCTCTTTGCTCAAAAACTCTGCAATGTTGTCTGCGGTCAGCACCTCGCCCGCAATATATGTCTCCCCGGGCGGGGTCTTGCCGCGCAGGGCCGCAGCCACGGTTTCGATGGTGCGGCGGCCGATCTCTTCGCCCGACTGGGTGATCAGCGCGTCAAACGCGCCGGTTTCGACCGCTTTCAGCGCGTCATCCTGCGTATCCACCGCCACAATGCGCACGGCGGCGTCCGTTTCGCGCACCGCCGCCGCGGCGCCCAGCCCGAGCACGGCGCTGGTGCAGAACAGCGCGTCCGCACCGTCCTCAATCAGGCTGCGCGCCGCATCCAGCGCGGAGGCAAAACTCAGGCAGCCGGGTTCGACGCGCAGAAGCTGCAGGCGGCTGTCTGTAGCCAGCGCCGTGCGGAAAGCATCCGTGCGCGCCGCAAGAGACTGCTGCCCCTGGAAACCGGCCACCACGCCGACCTTGCTGCCTGCGGGCAGCGCGTTTTGCAGGTAGCCCGCCGCAGTCCGCCCGATTTTCTGGTGATCTGAGCCAATATATGGGATGGCGCAGTCCAGCGCTGCGGTGTCGGTGGTGAACACGAGGATGCCTTTTTCCTCCGCGGCAGTGCGGAACCAGCCGCAGTCCCACGAATCGCAGGGCGCGACCACCAGCGCATCGATGTCACAGCGCAACATGTCGGCGATTATATCGCGCTGCTCGCCCGTGGAAAGCTCATCGGTCGGCCAGGCGAGCAGCAGACGGACATTTTCCTCTTCGGCTGCGCGTTCCATCCCGGAGCGGATGCGCAGCCAGTGCTCGCTTTCCTGCGTCTTAAGCACCACGCCGACCGTATAATCGGGCGCGCCCGTTTCATAGTTTGCGCTGCCGCAGCCGGTGCAGGCCAGCAGGGAGGCCAGCATGAGCGCCAGCGCGCGAATGGGGCGTCGCTTCATGGCGTCCCCTCCTTGTCTTCGGGAATTGCCGGCAGCGACAGCATAATGCATGTACCCTCGCCGGGTGCGGTGTGGATGGAAAACGTGGCTCGGTCGCCGTAATACAGGCGAAGGCGCTCGCGCACGTTGCGCATGCCGATGCCGGTGAAGCGGCGGTTGTCGTCCGGATCGTTTTCCAGCAGTGCGCGGCATTCCTCTTCCGGCATGCCTTTGCCGTTGTCGGACACCAGGATGTGCAGCATCCTGTTTTCTACCGTGGCGTCAATGGTAATACGGTAGCCCGGCCGCCGCGGGAGGATGCCGTGCAGGATCGCGTTTTCTACCAGCGGCTGTAACAGCAGGCGCGGCACAGTGCAGCTCGCCGCCTCGGGCGACACGCTGCATTCGACCGTAAAGCTGTCCATATAGCGGTACTGTTGCAGGGAAGCATAATCCTCCACCAGATGGATTTCCTCCGATAGAGGAAGGAACGCGCCCTTTTTGCTGATGCTGGCTTCAAGCAGCGCGATAAAGGATCCGAGCAGGGAGCCGATTTCGTCGTTGCCCTGCAAAATGGCCGCGAATTTAATGGTATTCAGGGTGTTGTACATAAAGTGGGGCTTGATCTGCTGCTGGAGGGCTTCGATTTCGGCCTGCCGCTTTTCGAGGCGCGCTTCCACAAGATCGTCGAGCAGGTTGTCAATCTCCTCCATCATTTGATTGAAACGGCCGCCGATGGCGCCGAATTCGTCGTCTCCGTCCGGAGCGCGGGCGTTCATGTCGCCCTGTCCGGCGCATTCCATGGCGCCCATCAAAGCGCCGAGCGGCCGGTACAGCCAGCCGGACAGTTTTCGTGCAAGCAGCACGGCGGCAATGCATACCACGCCGAGCAGCAGGGCGAGCAGCAGCGCCATGCCGCCAAGTTCGCTGGACAGCGTGCCGCGGCTGGTCAGGCGCAGTACCGCGCATCCGCTGAACCCGCCTTGTACGAGCGCGTACAGCCGCCCGGCGCGGGTGGTGCCGAAGGCGGTCCGCGCTGCGGGCATGGCGTGGCCGGTCAGGTCGGTAAACGACAGCCCGTGACCGTCCGGCGGCCCGGAGGAGACCACCGTACCGTCCGCCGCGAGCAGATATACCGCCGTATCCTCCTGCGCGGCCGGTTGCTCGAGCAGGCTGTAATACATGGCGCGCTCGTCCACATTGACGCATACGCGCGCAAGCACGCTGCCGTCCGCGGCCCGGATGTCCTGAAAATAACCGTATTCGCAGCGCGGTACACTGCCTGCGTCGTCCCAATAGACATGCGGGGACAGGCTGTCCGGCGGCGCGGCGGTCACCCATGAGGGCGCGTCCGCCCGCGGCACGTCGGCCACGATGCGGTATTCGCTGGAGGTGATCATCTGCTGCCGGCCAGGCAGGTATAGCGCCAGGCTGTCCGCCTGTTGCGCGGTATCCCGCAGCGCGAGCAGCCGGTTGGAAAGCGCGAGCGCATCGAGGGTTGCAGGTGCGTCCAGCGCCGCATAGGCCGCCGCCTGCCGGCGCAGCTCGCCGTCGTTCGCGGCGCGCACTGCGGTACGGTATGCGTCGCGCATGGCGTCGTCGAAGCGCGCGGCCTGCGAAGCCATCGGGCCGGTGACGGTGCGCGCATAATTTTTTTCGGCCATGCGCACCACAAAACAGGCGCTGCCAGCGAAAAAGACCGCGAGGCTGGTCAGCGCCACGGCAAGGATGCCAAGCAGCATCCGTGTGCGGAAAGGCATGGCGATTTGGGATTGTTTCATTGCCAGCCCTCCCGCTTACTGCGCCGCTGCAATGTGTTTAAAATACCGGGGCGCATAGCCGAGGTATTTTTTGAACAGGCGTGAAAAATAGTTCGCATCGTAGATGCCCACCTGCGCCGCCGCTTCCGAGACCGGGATATCGGTCACCTGGATGAGCTCGAGCGCGCGCAGCACGCGCGTGCGGCCCAGGTATTCGACAGGGGCAAGGCCGGTTGCGTTTTTGAAGACGCGGCGGAAATAGGTGTGCGTGATGTGCCAGTCGGCCGCGACCCGCTCAAAGTCAAAGGCCTCCGCTGGGTTTTCGTCAATGCGCGACAGCACCTGCTCGATCATTTCCTCTTTCCACGAGGCGGTTTTGCCGGCGTTGTCAAACTGCCGCATCTGGACGCGCTTGACCACCACCATGATCTGCTCCAGCAGGCTGCGCTTCATGCGCGCATAGCCGTAGCGCCGGTCTCGCTGCTCGGTGATGAGCTGGCGCATATATTCTTCCACCTGCGCGCACTCGCTCTGCCGCAGGCGGATGATACCCTGGCTGTTGAGGTTGGAGGTATGGGCCGGCGGTTTGACGTCGTCCTCGTCGTTTTGGAGGATGTCGATCGATTCCAGGCAGGGGCCGGTATGCGCGCGCCGCTGCAAGGTACGGTAGTCGATGCTGTGCAGCAGCGTTTCCCATTCGGCGTCCATCAGTTCATTGTAAAACTGGCAGGTGGCGAGCGCAATGGTGTCCTGAAAACGATAGGCGTGCGGTGTGTTTGGCGGGATGAGCACAATATCGCCGCGAATGAGCGTGCTTTCGCTGCCGCGGTAGATGTGCTGGCACGCGCCCTTGAGGATCAAAAACAGCTCATAATAATTGTGCTGGTGCATGGGTTCGCTGTACCGGCTGGTACGGTTGGGCACTTCGTCGAGCGAGCCGTACAGGTCGATGGCGATGCCGGAAGCGTCAAATTTTTCCGCGTCCATATCCAGATACAGGATGTCGCTGAATTCCACAAATGTCCCTCCTATCGTGGCGGTATGTTTTGTGCGAATCTGTTCTTTCCTTATCATAGCAAATCCGATATGTGCTTGCAAGCGGGTCAGACAAATTTATAAAGCTCTGTTTTGGATGCTTAAAAGCGGGAAAATCCCAAGGAAATTGGGGGTTATGCAGGTTGTACAGAAAATGCATAAGCGTTTTGTGCGGTTTTCCTTAATTTAATCAAGGAGTTTCGGTTTGTGCTATTTTTGAGATTTTTTCTTCTAACGGCCGCGCGTCCGTTGGTGTTACAATATAGATAAGCAAGAGAAACAACGGTCAAACAAGGAAACGAACGAATCCCAGATAGAAATGCTGAAATGAGAGAAATAAGGAGGACAATTCCATGACCATTCAAGACAACGAGCGTCAGGTAATCCGCGATCTGGCCAAGAAACTGGCCGACCTTGCAAACCAGCCCATTATGGAAGAGCGCCGCAAGCTGTGGTATGCGCACAACGACCTCAAAACCGACCAGCCAGTAATTGACTGCTCGCCCGAGGGCGCTTGGCGCAAGAATGTGCCGGCCGACTCGCTGGTCTGCGAGGATCCGATCCTGCGTGAGATCGAATGGACCCTGCGCGCACGCATTTTCCGCGCCGAGGTCATCAACGACGACGTTCCGGCCGAGATGCGCTGGGACTGCCGCAAGATTATTTCCGATACCGGTTGGACGGTGGAGGGCGCGCAGGCGCACAACGCGTTCACCAACGAATCGGTTCACGTGCCGACCATTTCCACGATCAACCCGTTCTGGCGTCCGGACTATAAGTTCGACGAGACTGCTGCGGAGTTCGAGCCGCTCATCGGCGACGACGACATGGAGGACGAGGACATCGCAAGCCGCCTGGTTGCGCCCAGGGTCATCTATGACGAGGCAGGCTCCAGGCGCATGCTTGAGATCCATCAGGAGCTGCTGGGCGACATCCTCGACGTACAGTGGACCGGCAACACCTACATCGCATTTTCCTGGATGGAGACCTACACCAAGATCCGCGGCTATGAGAACGCGCTGTTTGACCTGTATGACTATCCGGAGCAGATGCACAAAATCCTCGCCGTTCTCGAAAAGGGCTATCTGAACCTCTATCAGCAGCAGCTCGACATGGGCCTGCTGTCCATGAACAACGGCTGCCAGTACAACGGCACCGGCGGTTTCGGCTACACGCGCGATATCAAGGCGCCGGCTCCGGGCGAAAAGCTGACGTTCAAGAACCTGTGGGCATATGCGGAGTCCCAGGAGTTTATTTCCGTATCGCCGGAGATGACCAGGGAATTTGCCATCGACTACGAGAAGCGCCTGCTCGAAAAGTTCGCCCTGTCCTCCTATGGCTGCTGCGACAACCTCGAGAACAAGCTGCCGGATATCCTGGGCATCCATAACATCCGCCGTATCTCGGTTTCCCCATGGGCGGACGTGGCTTCCATGCGCGACCAGATGGGCATGAAGGCGATCTTCTCCTGCAAGCCCAACCCATCCTACATCACTGGCGGCTGGGATGAAGACCTGATGCGGAAGGACACTATGCGCCTGATGCAGGAAGGCAAAGGCACGGCCTTTGAAATCATCCTGAAGGATACCCATACCATTCAGGATCCCCGCGATTTCCGCAAGTGGACCGACCTGTGCCGCGAGTGCGCCGCCAAGGTCTTCGGCTAATTGAATTTCATCTTTTTCCGGGGGCTGCCGTGAGGCAGCCTCAGACTGTCGAAAAACTACAGTTTTTCGACAAGTACGCCCGCCGCCATAAATGGCTCTGGGCGAAGGAGTTTTGAAAAGGCGCATAAATGAGCCATTTCAAAACTCTTGCTGTCAAAAAAGTCAGGCGCATGTCCTGACTTTTTTAGAAATTTCATGCGCGCTGCGGCGCGAAGGACTTTTTTGACACGCTCGGGCTGCCGTGAGGCAGCCCTCTTTTGCGTCCGTTTAAAAATGTTTTGACGGAAAGATTTTCGAAAGATTTGCCTGCTATCCTGTAAGCACCAAAACGAACGGAGGACAACAATATGAAGGTTTTGGAGACCAGGGATTTACGAAAGTATTACGGCGCGGGCGACACCGAGGTGCGCGCGCTCGACGGGGTGAATCTGGAAATCGAACAGGGCGAGTTCGTTTCCATCGTCGGCACGTCGGGCAGCGGGAAATCGACCCTTTTGCACATGCTCGGCGGGCTGGACCGCCCAACGGGCGGCACGGTGCGCGTGGAGGGCAAAGAGATCTTCTCCCTGAAAGACGATGCGCTCACCATTTTCCGGAGGCGCAAGATCGGCTTTGTCTTTCAGGCATACAACTTGGTGCCGGTACTGAGCGTGTACGAAAATATCGTGCTGCCCATCGAGCTGGACGGGAACAAGGTCGACGCGGGATATGTGCGGCAAATCGTGGACACGCTGGGGCTCGAGAGCAAGCTGGACAATTTGCCCAACCAGCTCTCGGGCGGCCAGCAGCAGCGCGTGGCCATTGCCCGCGCGCTGGCGACCAAGCCCGCGATTGTGCTTGCGGACGAACCGACCGGCAACCTGGACAGCAAGACCAGCCAGGATGTGCTTTCCCTGATGAAAGTATCCAGCGAGAAGTTTGGCCAGACCATTGTGATGATTACCCACAACGAGGAAATCGCCCAGCTTGCGGATCGCATAATAAGAATTGAGGATGGACATATTCAGGAGAGAGCAGTATGAGAGTAAAGAACAGAAAATGTATCCGCAGACTTAGCTTCAAGTCTCTGTGGGCATCCAGAAAAAGAAATATTATTGCAATTTGTGCTATAGCACTCACAACTTTGATGTTTACATCATTATTTACCATTATGCTGTCTGTAAACTCAAGCTATGAGACCTACAATTTCAGACAGGCAGGTGGCTATAGCGATGGAAACTTTAA
>URFQ01000002.1 GCA_900547195.1 uncultured Butyricicoccus sp. | reverse complement strand
TCCAACATGGAGATGAAGAAGGATCTGGCCAGGAAAATCGCGCGCATCGGCTGATGCAGGTAATTCCCCGTCCATAGAACCACTTCCTAATATTTTCACAATCTTTCCTGTATTTCGGGCAGCCCAGATGGGCTGCCCGAAATACTACCCTTCGAAAAAAAACAGCCCCGAAGGGCTGTTTCCGCAAGGTTTATGGCGGTATCTCCCCGCGCAGCAGGGCCTGCACGTCGATTTTATAGCGTTTGATGCGATATTGCAGGTTTTGGCGGCTCATTTTGAGCACACGCGCCGATTCCGAGATATTCCCGCCGTTTTCCCGTAATACTTTGCAGATGGTACGGCGTTCGAGATCCTGTATGGCGCCATTGAGCGATTCCCTGCCGTTCGGCGCCGGGACAGGCGCTGCGGACACGCTTTCTGCCAGGATATGCTCCGGGATGTATTCGGGCGTGATGGTGGACGCGTCGTCGGGCAGGATATTCATGGCGTGTTCGATGGCGTGCTGCAATTCACGCACATTCCCCGGCCAGCCGTAGGCATAAAACCGTTCCAGCGTCGCCCCGTCAATGTTATTTACATTGCGCACCAGCTTTTTATTGCACTGCATGATAAAATGCTTGGCAAGCAGCGGGATGTCCTCGCGACGCTCCCGCAGCGGCGGGATGTTGATGTTCACAACGCCCAGGCGATAAAACAGGTCGCGCCGCAGCTTGTTTTCCGCGATGGCCTGGTACGGCGGGATGTTGATGTTGGACAGCACCCGCACATCGACATGGATCTCCGATGCGCCGCCGACCCGCCGGATCATGCCGTCCTGCAGCACGCGCAGCAGTTTGGATTGCAGGTTGATGGGCATGGAGTTGATTTCGTCGAGCAGCAGCGTGCCCGAACTGGCCTGTTCAAACAACCCGGAGCGGCGCTCCGCGCCGGTATACGCGCCCTTCTCGGTGCCAAACAGCAGGCTTTCGAGCAGGTTTTCCGGGATCGCGGCGCAGTTGATGGCCAGAAACGGGCCGTCTGCCCGGGGGCTTCCGTTGTGGATGCTCTGGGCGAACAGTTCCTTGCCGGTGCCGGTCTCGCCGTAGATCATCACCGAGGAATCGGATTTTGCCACCTGCCGGCACTTTGCCACCACGCTGTTCATGACCGGGCTGATGTGGATGATATCGCTGAACCGGTATTTGGCCGATAGCGCGCTTTTTGTTTTCTGCCGGGTGGAGGCGCTGCGGTCCATCAATTTATCCTGCAAGTCCACGATCTGCTTGTGCAGCCCGTCCACAGTGCTCCAGTCCTCCATCACGCTAAAGCCGCCCAAAACCTGGCCGTTCTGCACAATGGGAAAGCTGTTTGCCATGATATCCACGTTTTTGCCGAAACGGGTCGTATAATACTGCCGGAGGTTGAGCCGGGGCCGCTTGTCACGAATTACCTGCGGCACCAGCAGCTCGGTGCCGTCGCGTGTGAAGTACACGTTCGACATTTTTTCCCCGAGCACATCCTGCGTAATAATGGAGTCCATCTTCACCGCCGCGTCGTTGAGCATCCAGATGCGGCTTTCGGTATCGCACAGGATGACCGCTTCGCTGATCTGGTTGATCACATTCATCAGCATGTCGTGGCAGGCGTCACTTGTCGCATCCCGGAATACCACAAACCGCGCATGCTCCGGCAGGCCCTCGACGGCCGGGGCCGGGCAGCGGAGCAGGTATTCTGAAAACGCCGGGCTTGCGAAGACCTTTTTCCCCGGTTCTTCGCAGAGTTCCCGCGCAATTTCAGCCAGCCGCCGGCCCTCCAGCGCGCCCGCTCCATGCAGCAGGCGGTCGCCGGCTGCATTGATGGAAAGAATTGTACTATCCTCGTCCATCACCAGCGCACCCAGCCCGCACCCGGACAGCATCTCCATGGATTCCCGATAGTTCATATCGCCATCCCTCCTGACGGTAAACCGCGTTTCTTTCCGGCATGAAATTGCTTAAGATATATTATAATAAGAATTTTTCACTATTGCAAATGTTACTTGCGCGCGTTTGCCCATGATTTACCCACATTGGAATATTTCTGCGGTATTTGCCGCGTTTTAAGCAAAAAAAGCGCGAATGCTTGCGCAAACCGCATGGATATGTTACGATTTTTTTTATAGAAAGCGACACGGTCCGTGCACAAATCCATTGCGCGCAAAACCGCCTTTAAAATTTTTGAAAGGATGGGGAACCTATGGATCTGGAACTCAGCCAGCGGCAGGGCCTGACGCTCGCCATGCAGACCTCCATGCGCCTGCTGCAGCTGAACAACTTGCAGCTGCGCAGTTATATTGGGGAGCTGATGACCAGCAACGCGGTTGTCGAGCTGGAATATCCGGAAATCGAATACCGCCCCAGCCCATTTGACCGGCAGGGCGCCATGCGTGCGAAAAAGCAAACCGACGGCAGCGAAACGGACTCCAAAGAATCGCTGATGGAGGACAAGGCGGACGGGGAAGCGGCCCTGCACGATCTTTTTCTGCAAAGCGCTGCCATGAAGCTGCCGGCGCCGTACCAGCGCATCCTGAAATACCTCATCCAGTCGCTCGACGAAAACGGGTTTTTCACCGAATCTGCGACGGACGCCGCCCGCGCGCTGCGCGTCCCGCCCGGGGATGTGGAAAAATGCATCGGCCTGCTGCAAAGCATGGAACCGGCGGGCGTGGGCGCGGCCGGCCTGCGGGACTGCCTGCGCCTCCAGCTGCTCCGTACCGAACCCCGGGACACGACCGCGCTGCGGATTGTCGCGGAGCATCTGGAGCAGATGGCCAGGCAGCAGTACGGCGCCATTGCCAAGGCGCTGAAAATCCCGAAAGCGCAGGTCATCCAGTCGTGCGAACGCATCCGCCGGCTGAACCCCAAGCCGCTCAACGGCCTGGGCGGCGAGGTGTTCACCCAGTATATCATCCCGGATTTCTATGTGATGGAAGACGGCGGACAGCTGCGCTGCGTCATGAACGACTACTTTCTGCCCAAGATTAAAATTGACCCGGCCTATTATGAGCTGATCCGCAGCAAGGCGCTCAGCCCGGCCGACAGCGAATACATCCAGAAAAACTACCGGCAGGCGAACGAAATTGTCAAATTCCTGTCCTACCGGAAAAGCACGCTGCAGCGGGTCGTCGAATATATCTTAATCGTGCAGGCGGATTTCTTCCATAGCGGGCCGGGCCACCGCGCCGCGATGGGCAACCGCGAGATCGCCGAGGCGCTTTCCCTGCACGAATCCACCGTCAGCCGCGCGGTCAGCGGCAAATTCTTCGAATGCAAGTGGGGGGTGTTCCCGCTCAAATCGCTGTTTGTCCACAGCGCCGGCGGGCAGCCGCAGGCCGACGCGGCAGGCTTCGACCAAATCCTCCACAAACTTCAGCAATTGATTGCCTCCGAATCGCCGGGTGCGGCGCACAGCGACCAGCAGCTCGCCGCCCTGCTCAGCGAGGACGGCATCCGGATTGCCCGGCGCACTGTGGCCAAATACCGCCAGATGCTCGGCATCCCCACCGCAGGCCAGCGCAACGCCCGGCGCCGCGGCGGATAAACAGGGCAAAAGCCGCGGCCTTGGGATCGATTCCCAGAGCTGCGGCTTTTGTTTATGCGCCAAAGGCGCCGGTGGTGCGGACTTTTCCATCCTTGACCACGGCTTTGAGGTTCAGTTCCGTGTCCAGCAGCAAAAAGTCGGCCTTTTTGCCGGGACGGATGGAGCCGTACCGGTCGTCGATGCCAAGGCTGCGCGCGGGATTGATCGTGGCGCAGGCCACCGCATCCGTCAGCGGGACGCCCATTTCCCGGACAGCTGTGCGCATGCAGTCGAGCAGGTTGGTGGCCGAACCGGCCAGCGCGCCGTCCGAGGCCAGCACCGCGCGGTTGCCGGTCACATCGACGTCCAAACCGCCGAGCGTGTAGCGGCCGTCCGGCATGCCGGTGGCGCGCATGCTGTCGCTGATGAACACAATGCGGTCCGCGCCCAGCATCCGGAAGGCGGCGCGCACGGCCGATGGATGGATGTGCACGCCGTCGCAGATCAGCTCCGCGTCCACGTGCGGGCTGTCCATGACCGCGCCGATCACGCCGGGCGCGCGGTGCGTAAAGGGCGGCATGGCGTTGTACAGATGCACGGCATGCCCCGCCCCTGCGGCAAAGGCCGCCATGGCCGTATCATAATCGGCGTTTGTGTGCGCGAGCGAAACCGTTGTTCGGCCCTTCATCCGCGCGATAAACTCTGCAAAGTCCGGGTTTTCTTCGGGCGCAACCGCCAGGAATTTGACAAGCCCCTGTCCCGCGTCCACAAATCGCCGGGCGGCTTCCACGCTGCACGGCACAATATGGCGCGCATCCTGCGCGCCCTTTTTGACGCGGCTGATGAACGGGCCTTCCATATTGACGCCAACAAGATCGGCCCCTTCGGATGGCTGCCGCACATATTCCGCCGCAACCGACAGAATGCGTTCCAGCTCCCCGCATGGGAGGGTCATGGTCGCGGGCGCAAACGCCGTGACGCCTGCGCTCAGCTCATAGGCGGCAATCTGCCCGATCGCCTCCGATGTGCCGTCGCAAAAATCATAGCCCATGCAGCCGTGCAGGTGCAGGTCGATCAGCCCCGGGATGGCGTAGCATCCCCCGGCATCCAGCACCGGGCCGTCCGCAGGGGCAGCGGAAAACGTGCCGCCCTGCACATAGATCGTCCCGTCCCGGAACGTCTTTTCCTCGGTATATACTTTTGCGTTTTGCAGAATCATTCGCTTGCTCCTTTGATCCGGCGCTTTGCCTTGCCCTCGTCCAGCGCGCGCAGGGTATCGTCATGCAGAAGTTCCTTTTTCCCCTTGTCCTGCGCGGCATAATAGGAATACAGGATGTCCAGCATGAGCAGGATTGGAAACTGCGGGGAAATCACGTTGCCCTGATTGAGATACCGCAGCGAGGGCATGCGCAGCACCTCTGTACAGATTTCCCGAAACCGTTCGGGTGATTCAGCGGTGATCAGCACGGTTTTTGCGCCGCGCCGGCGCGCCTCCCGCAGCAGATACAGCACCGGCTCGGTCTCGCCGCTGACACTGATGCCGAACACCAGGCTGCGCTTGTCCTGAAAGACCGCCTGCATGCGCATCCGGTCGCTGTCCTGGATGGAATCGATATTGACGCCAATGCGCATAAACCGCAGCTCCATCTCTGCGGCCGCATAGCCCGAACTGCCGCGCCCGCAGACGGTCACACGCTCCGCCTGACCCAGATATTTCCCAATGCGGGCAATCTGCTCTTCGTCGATCAGGCTGTACGTTTTGTTCAGCAGTTCCTGGTAGGCGTTCAGGATCATCCGGGTGTTTCCGGTCATGGATTCCCGGTTTTCGACAAAGGTCATTTCATATTGATAGACAAACTCCCGGTAGCCGCGATAGCCGCATTTCTGCGCAAAGCGGGAGAGCGACGCTTCGGAAACATACAGGCGGTCGGCCATCGCCTTGGAGGACAGGTCGACCCGCTCGTGGTTCTGTATGAAAAAATCGGCGATGCTTTTTTCCACGGTCGTGAACTTCTCATAATTCATCTTGATAATCGGCACCACCGATTTGACATAGTACTCCATCCGTCCGCTCCTTTCAGGCACGATGGCGCTGCATAAAGTGATAAAACGCGCCCAGCATGCCTGCATCGTTCCGATGTTTGGCAAAAGAAAGCTTCACATGGGAGGCAATGCTGTCAATGAGGTACATGCGCACCGCAGTCTCCAGCCGGCCGCGCAGGTATTCCTCCTCAGCCATAATCCCGCCGCCCAGCACCACCGTCTCAGGGTCGAGCACATAGCAAATGTTTGCAATCCCCTCCCCGAGCACATAAACCATCTCGTCGATGGCGCGGCGGCAGAGCGCATCGCCTCTTCTGGCTTCGGAAAAAATGCGCAGGCCGCTCCAAAGCTCTTTGGGTTCCCCCTTGCCCGCCGCAACCTTTTCGGTCAGGCTGGATGCTGCGCCGAGCGTCTGGAAATCGCTGCCCCGCATATGCATATACCCGACCTCGCAGGCGCTGTTGCCGAAGCCGTGCAGCACCTGCCCGCCGAGGATGATGCAGCCGCCGATGCCCGTGCCCACGGTGAGCATGACCATGCTCCGGCTGCCCTGCCCGGCGCCGGAAATGAATTCGGCGAGGCCCGCGCAGTTCACGTCGTTTTCCACCTCGCACGGGATCCCAAACCGGCCCTCCAGCGTTTCCTTGTAGTTCGTGCCCGCATACCGCGGGATCAGCGGCGCGGAATAAAATACTTCACCCCGCGCAGGGTCAACCATGCCTGCGGTGGAGATACAGATGCCGCTGATTTCCTCTTCACCGCAGGCCCGGCCGACAAGCCCGGTCACCTTTTCCAGAATCGCCGGGCCGCCCTTCTGCGCTTCGGTCGGCATTTCCCCGCGGCTCAAAACCGCCGCATCTTCCGAGACGACGCCATACTTGATGGCGGTCCCGCCAATGTCGATGCTGATATATTTTTTCATAGTTGCTCCTCCGCACGGCATGCTGCAATTTATTTTTCTATGATAACATAAGAGGCGAACCGGAGTAAAGGCGTTGCCTCATCCCGTTCGCCTCCGTGTCCTGCGATGGTATCAGATGCGGATTTTGAAAATGGCCTTCTTGATAGCGGCCGGTTCCCCCACCGCGACCGCTGTGCGGTGCCCATCAGACGGGTAGCAGACCAGGAAGTCGCCGTCCCGCAGGACCACCGCGCTGTTCTTCTCCCCATCCATGGGCAGGAAGTCGTCCTGCGGGACATACTCCTTCTGCTCCATGTTCTGGATAAAGTTCAGGTCGATTTGCTCGGCGCCGTGCAGCATCAGATGCAGATCCAGATAGTCGCGATGCGCTTCCCAGAAGCGGTTTTCGGGTGTCGTGGTCGTGTATTCGACAATGTTGACGAACAGGCGCTCTCCGTCGATGGCATGGCTGCCCTTTTCAAAGCCCATGAGGTCGTGCGCCTCGGCATAGGCAAAGCATTCCCGGATCTGTGCGTCCAGAAACGGATACTCGCCCAGGTTCTGAAGGTTTCCAAAAATCATACCCAGACCCTCCTTTGGTCAATCGCGGTAAATGGTTGTATGGGGAGCGGGCTTGGAATGGTCGCCCTTGACGCTCCGCCAGATCATACTTGCCGGAATGCCGACCACGAGCGAAACCGCGATGGAAATAATCGAGTAGGACCAGATGGAAACCGCGCCGGCCGGTGCAAAATACTTGATGCCAACCATGACTGCCGATGCGGCGATAAAGGCCAGCGTTGCGCCGAAGGTATTTGCCACCTTGGTGAACGCGCCGAGGATAAAGGTGCCGATCAGAATGCCGAGCACCAGGCCCATGAAACCGTTAAACCATTCGTAAGCGCTCTTGACGCCGCCGTTGGCGAGCACGATGGCAACCACGATCGAGAAGATGCCGACAATCAGGGAGACATACTGTCCGATCTTGGTCTGCTTTTCCATGCTCAGCTCCTTTTTGGTCAGGCGCGCCTGGATATCGAGCGTCCAGCTCGCCGCAACCGAGTTGAGGCCGGTGGACAGGGTGGACTGTGCGGCTGCATAGATGGCCGCAAGCAGCAGGCCGGTAACGCCGACCGGCAGCTCAAACGCGATCCACGAAGCGAAAATCTGATCCTGCTGGGCTGCGGGCGGGAGCGGGTTGCCCTGCACCTGATAGAATACATACAGGCCGGTGCCGATCAAATAGAATACGGTCGCGATGAAGATGGACAGGCCGCCGTTTGCAAGCATCATCTTATTGAGCTTTCTGGTGTCGGTCGTGGTGGTAAAGCGCTGCACAATGTCTTGGCTGGACACATAAGACCCCATGGTATTGAAGCCCGCGCCGACGATCAGCAGGAATACGCTGTCCTTCAGGATGTTGGGGTTAAAAATCGGCTGGTCGACCGCGAGGAACTTGTGCCCGGCGGTGAACTCCTGGAAAATTGCGCCGAGACCGCCGTCGATGTGGGCGAGCAGGAAGACCAGGCCGCAGGTTACTCCGATGAGCAGGACCGAACCCTGGATGAAATCGGTCCACAGGACGGATTTCAGGCCGCCGGTATACGAGTAAATGATGGCGATCACGCCCATGATGACGATCAGCAGGTTGACGCTGATCCCGGTGAGGTTGCCGAGCACCATGCACGGCAGGTACATGATGATGGACATACGGCCCACCTGATAGATGATGAACATGACCGCGCCGAGCACGCGCAGGCCCTTGCTCTGGAAGCGCAGCTCCAGATAATGATACGCCGTATCAATGCCCAGGCTGCTGTAAACCGGCAGGAAAAACTTAATGGTCAGCGGAATGGCCAGCAGCATGCCGAGCTGGGCAAACCACATAATCCATGTGCCCGCATAGGAGTTGCCCGCAAGGGACAGAAATGAAATCGGGCTCAAAAGGGTTGCGAAGATGGACACCGACGTGACCCACCACGGCACGGTGCCGTCGCTTTTAAAATATTCCTTGCCCTTCATTTCCTTCTTCGCAAAATGAAGCCCAGCAAACAGGACTGCCGCAAGGTAAATGACAAGGATTACGAGGTCAATTTTGGTAAAACCCTGCATATCTTTTCTCCTCTCTCCATTTGACACCGATTATGCCAAATAAGCCGCCTTCGCGTCGCAGATCATCTTTGCCGCCTCTTCTACAACGGCCATGTCGCCGTCGGTCAGGGACGGCAGCGGCTCGCGGACGCCGCCAAGCTCCAGGCCTTCATTCTTTTTCAAAATGGCCTTGATGACGCCGTACATATTGCCGTGCGCCGAGCACATCTTATAAATGACCGCATCCACGGCGTACTGGATTTCACGCGCCTTGTCCATGTCGCCGGCTTTCACACACTCGTCCAGCTTGAGGAACAACTCGGGCATCACGCCGTAGGTGCCGCCAATCGCGCCTTCCGCGCCGATGACGCGGCCGCTCATGAACTGCTCGTCGGGGCCGTTGAAGATAATATAGTCCTCGCCGGCGGCCTGCTTGAACATCTGGATGTCCTGCACGGGCATGGACGAGTTCTTTACGCCGATGACGCGCGGGTTCTTACGCATTTCGGCGAACAGGCTCATGGTCAGCGCCACGCCGGCCAGCTGCGGGATGTTGTAAATGACAAAATCCGTGTTCGGGGCCGCTGCGCTGATGTCGTTCCAATACTTTGCAATCGCGTACTCGGGCAGGTGGAAGTAGATCGGCGGGATGGCCGCGATGGCGTCTACGCCAAGGCTTTCCGCATGCTTTGCCAGCTCCACGCTGTCCTTTGTGTTGTTGCACGCCACGTGCGCAATGACGGTCAGCTTGCCTTCGGCCGCCTTCATGACGTTCTCCAGCGTGATCTTGCGGTCCTCCACGCTCTGATAAATGCATTCGCCCGAAGAGCCGCCCACATATACGCCCTTGACGCCCTTTGCGACAAAGTATTTGGTCAGCGCCTGTACGCCCTCGGGGCTGATATTGCCCTCCTTGTCGTAGCATGCATAGAATGCCGGGATAACGCCCTTGTACTTGTCCAGATTTCTCATGTTCCTTCTCCTTTTCAGTCCGATAATGCCTGTACGAACGATTTGGTGATCAGCTGCGGCCGGGTAATGATCGAGCCCACCACCACGCTGAACGCGCCGAGTTCTATGACGCGCTTTGCCTTTTCCGGAGTGTTGATATTGCCTTCCGCAATCACCGGATGCTTGGCCTTTGCAACGATTTGGCGCAGGATGGAAAAATCATCCGCTTCAATATGCATCCCTTTGCTTTCCTCGGTATAGCCGACCATGGTTGTGCCGATGAAATCAAACCCCAGCGCGTCGGCGTGCAGGGCTTCCTCCACGGTCGAGCAGTCGGCCATCCACAATTGCTCCGGATATTTCTGCTTGAGCTCACGGAAGAAATTGTCCAGCGTCACCCCGCCGGGACGCGGCCGGCCGGTTGCGTCCATGGCGATGATCTCCGGTTTCACCTCCATCAGTTCCTCGACCTCGCGCAGGGTGGGCGTGATGTACACGCTGCTGCCCTCGTAATCGCGCTTGACGATCCCGATCACCGGCAGCCCGACCTGGGACTGGATTTCCCGGATATCCTCCTTTGTGTTGGCGCGGATGCCGGCGGCGCCGCCCTCTTTGGCAGCCAGCGCCATCCGCCCCATGATAAAAGAAGAATGCAGCGGTTCATGCGGCAGGGCCTGACAGGATACGACCAGTCTGCCTTTCAGTTTGTTGATGGTTTCATTCATCCTCGCTTGCCTCCTCGGTTGATGGTTTCAGTATAACTTTTATGAAATGAGTTTCAAGGCTTTCGGGCCGTTCTGAAAGTACTTTAGAAGTTTTCTCAACATGCCCGCTTTAAATGCCGGATTTGGAAAACTTTTTTTGGATAATTTGCATAATATCCTGACGTCTCTTTCTACCTTTTCCCGGGATGTTGCAATTCCAATCCATATGGCTATACTAAAAGGCGGAAACAATCCACGAAACCGCAATTTTTGTGCAGGAAAGAAGGAGAACAGCAATGGTTATTTACAAAGCGAAGGATTATGCGGATATGAGCCGGAAAGCGGCGAACATCCTGTCGGCGCAGGTCATTATGAAGCCGGACTGCGTGCTCGGCCTGGCGACCGGCTCGTCGCCGGTGGGCACCTACGAGCAGCTGGTGAAGTGGTATGAAAAGGGCGACCTGGATTTTTCCCGGGTAACCACCGTTAATCTGGACGAATACCGCGGCCTTGCCCCGGACAATGAGCAGAGCTACCGCTATCTCATGAACACGCACTTGTTTGACCATGTCAACATCGACAAGGCGCGCACCTTTGTGCCGGACGGCCTGGCCGCGGACCCGGACGAAGGCTGCCGCGCTTATAACGCGATTATCGCCCGGGTAGGCGGGATTGATATGCAGCTGCTCGGCATGGGCGGCAATGGCCACATCGGCTTCAACGAACCGGGCGCGGCCTTTGAAAGCGAGACCCACTGTGTCGATCTGGCAGAGAGCACCATTGAAGCCAACCAGCGCTTTTTTGAGCGCCGCGAGGACGTGCCGCGCCAGGCATACACGATGGGCATCAAGACCATCATGCAGGCGCGTAAGATTGTCGTCCTGGTCAGTGGGGAGAGCAAGGCGCAGGCCCTGCACGACGCGCTGTATGGCAAGATCACCCCTGCCGTGCCGGCTTCGATTTTGCAGATGCACAACGACGTAACGATCGTGGCGGACGAAGCCGCCCGCTCGCTGCTGCGGGATTAACCGAACAGCCGCCGGCAGACGGCAAAAAAGCCCCGGGGATACCATTGCCCGGGGTTTTTGCTGCCCAAAAGCACACGTTTTTCTTTTTCCTGATGGTATTTTGCGTCATCGGTAATTTTTTTTGCGGCGCCGGGGCCAAAGGCCCGCGCAGCAAACCGGTGCATAAAATGTCCGCTTTCCGCGCACGCTACCTGCAAAACAGGGTTTTGAAGGAGGATGATCCTATGGCGCAGCGCATCGGACAGCGCACCCTGCGCTTTGACAATCCGCCGGCAATCCGCGGGTATGCCTCGGTGGTCGGTACGAAAGAGGACAGCGGGCCGCTGTCCGGCACCTTTGACGTTGTCAGCAGCGATTCCCATTTTGGCCAGAAAAGCTGGGAGCTTGCCGAAAGCAAAATGCAGCAGCTTGCCATTGAAACCGCGGTCAAAAAAGCGTGTTACCGGATGGACGATTTGCAGATGATCCTGGCAGGCGACCTTTTGAACCAGTGCATCGGCTCCGCGTTTGCATCCGTGCAGTCCAATGTCCCGTTTCTGGGCCTATACGGCGCATGCTCCACCATGGCGGAAGGGCTGGCGGCCGGCTCCTGCCTGCTCGACGGCGGCTGCGCCGACCGGCTAGCCGTCACGGCGTCCTCACACTTCTGCTCGGCCGAGCGGCAGTACCGTTTCCCGCTCGCCTACGGCGGGCAGCGCCCGCCCACCGCCCAGTGGACGGCCACCGCCTCGGGTGCTGCCGTGCTCGACCGCTGCCCGGGAGACCTCGTCATCACGCACGCAATCATCGGCCAGATGGTAGACATGGGTGTGAAGGACGCAAATAATATGGGCGCCGCGATGGCGCCCGCTGCCTACCACACCATCAACACTTTGCTCACCGATTTGGGCGCACATCCGCGCGATTTCGACGGAATTTTTACCGGCGACCTCGCGGATGTGGGCGCGAGCCTGCTGGTGCGGTTGTTTGAACAGGACGGTGTGGACATCACGCCCGTCTACTCGGACTGCGGCTCCATGCTGTATGGGGACGACCAGGATGTGCATGCCGGCGGATCGGGCTGCGGCTGTTCTGCGGTTGTATTATGCGGCAAACTGCTGCGCGATATGCAGGCCGGAAAGCCAAAGCGGCTCGTATTCGCAGGCACGGGCGCGCTCATGAGCCCGACCTCCATCCAGCAGGGCCAGCCGATCGCGGGCATTTGCCATGCGGTTGTAATCGAACGGAGGAATTAACAATATGCATTATTTGCAGGCATTTATTACAGGTGGTATAATTTGCGCCCTATCGCAGATTTTAATCGATAAGACCAAACTGACCCCGGCGCGCATCCTGGTGAGTTATGTGGTGCTGGGCGTGATCCTGACCGGCCTGGGGCTGTACCAGCCGTTGGTCGACTGGGGCGGCGCGGGCGCAACCGTCCCGCTGCTCGGGTTTGGCTACTCGCTCGCCAAGGGCGTGGCGAAAGGCATCGCCGAGCACGGCCTGCTGGGTGTGTTCACGGGCGGCGTGACCGGCGCTGCAGGCGGCATCGCGGCCGCGATTGTGTTCGGCTGCCTGTTCGCACTCCTCTGCAAGCCCGCTGACAAATCCGGATCTTAAAAAAAGGGAGCGCTGCAGAATCTGCAACGCTCCCTTTTTTATTTTCATTTCACATCGTCCCGCGCGGGCATGGACGCGCCTTTCCGCGCGCAGGTGAACGCCGCGCAGCGCGCCGCGTAATCCAGATACCCCGCGAGCGTGCCCGCGTCCTGCGCGCCCAGCGTCTCTCTGGAAACATTGTCCCGCAGGAGCTGATAGAGGAACGAACCGGCGAAGCAATCGCCCGCGCCGGTCGTATCCACGACCTTGGCGGGCTGCGCCGGCGCATGGGCTTCCGCCTGCGCCGTGTAGGCCGAAGCGCCGTTCGGCCCCTTGGTGACGAGCACCATCCCGCAGCCTCCGGCGAGCAGTTTCCCGGCCGCTTCCCGCTCGTCCGCAAGGCCGGTGACAAACTCGATTTCGTTGTCCGACAGCTTCACCAGATCGGCAAACGGTAAAAATTCGCGGATGGCCGCTTGGCAGCTTTCCGGGCTGTCCCAGAGCGGCAGGCGCACGTTGGGGTCAAAAGACACGATCGCGCCCGCGTCCTGCGCGAGCCGCACGGCTTTGCGGTGCGCTTGCTTGACCGGCCGGTCCACCAGGTCGACCGAGCAGAAATGCAGCACGCCCACATCCGCAAACATATCCGGCGTGAGCTGCGCTTCGTCCAGAAACAGATCGGCCGAAGGGTTGCGGTAAAAGGAAAACTCCCGGTTGCCCGATGCGTCGAGCGACACAAACGCAAGGCCGGTGTTGGCCTTAGCGGTGCGGAAAATGTACCGGGTATCCACGCCGCCTGCCTGTAACGTATGGATGATATAGTCCCCAAACGCATCCATCCCGACCTGTGAGACCATCACGCTTTCGCCGCCGAGACGGCTGGCCGCAAGCGCGACGTTGGCGGGCGCGCCGCCCGCGACGCGCTCAAAATGCGTGACCTCGCTCAGAGCGCAGCCCTTCTGCTGGGGTACAAAATCAATCAGCAGCTCGCCGATTGCCAAAACCTTTTTCATATTCCGTCCTCCCCGTTCAAGATAAAGCGCTCGATCGCCAGGCCCACACCGTTTTCATCGCTCGTGGCGGTGCGGTACTGTGCTGCGGCGCAAACATAATCGGGCGCGTTTCCCATGGCCACGCTCAGCCCCGCGGCTTCGAGCATCGCCAGATCGTTGTCGCTGTCGCCGATGGCCATCACCCCGTCCCGAGGGACACCCAGCTTTGCCGCGAGCGCCAAAAGCGCCGTGCCCTTGTTTACCCCCGCGCGGTTGACCTCCACGTTTTTGACCTTGCCGCCAAACATGGCGGACGGCGCCAGTTCGTAGCCGCCCTCGGCGCGCAGCCTATCCAGCACCGCGTCGACCACCGCCGGATCATCGTGATACAGGATGGCCTTGCACACCGCGCCGCCTTCCCGGTCCAGCGCCGCGTCCCATGCTTCGCGCGTGTACGCGGGCACATAGTCGGGACGGTTTTCGTAGTCCAGCCGGCAGCCCTGCACGCGGATGCTGTCCACAAAGCGTTCAAACGCCCGGCTGTAATACACCCGTTCGGGGGTATACATACATGGCTCCGCGCCGCGCGCCGCGCCCGCGTCCAGCAGGCGCTCAAACAGCGCCCGCTCCATATACCCGGTGGACACCGGCGGCTGCCCCGGGCGGCGTACATCCGCGCCGTTGCAGGAAATCAGCCAATCGGCCGGGGCTTCCAGCGCGCCGCTGAAGGCAGCCGCGTCGTTCAGGCTGCGGCCGGTACACAGCGCGACCTGCACGCCGGCCTGCTGCGCCCGGCACACCGCGCGCACGTGGCCGGCCGGGATCCCGCTCTTGGAATCGAGCAGCGTACCGTCCAGATCGAGCGCCAATAACTTGATCATAGGATTTCCTTTCTCAGCGGACTTCCATGGCCTGCATGTCCCAGACCTGCGCCCGTCCCGCACCCGCCTCAAAATGCAGGCCGCCGCCCGTCTCATCGGGATAATAGCGGGTGGACAGCACGGTTTCGCCGCCGTTTACAAAGATTTCGAGGGAAGATGCATCGCCGAGGATGCGTACCTCCCGCAGCGCGTCCACCGCCGCGCGGCGGACGGCGCGCCCCGCGCCGCCTGCACGGAAGGACAGCGTCAGCGCGTTCTTCTTCCATTCTAATACGGCACAGCCCCGGATGACAAGCCTCAGTTCCCCGCGCGCGGGCGTCCACACCAGGTCGAACGCGCGGCCGGTCTCGATATGCGGAGTCCCGGCGGTCTCATATACGCGCAATTCCCCGCGCAGCGCTTCCAGCTCCTTCACCGGGCGGCGCAGAATCTTGCCGCCCCGCGCGTTTAGCTCGCATGGCACGGTCAGGCAGTGCTGCCAGCCGTGCGCCGCAGTCGGATTTCCGTAGTCCGCGTCCGGCATACCCATCCAGCCAATCAGGATGCGGCGGCCATCCGGCGCCAGAAAGGTCTGCGGCGCGTAAAAATCAAACCCCTTGTCCCATTCCGCGAAAGCCCCGGCCACTGGATGCGCCGCATCCGGGAAATAGCCGCAGGCATAGATGTTCTGGAACCGGTCGCCCTGCTGCGTCAGCCCCTGCGGGGACACGGACAGCACATCCAGCCCGTCCAGCGCGAACCGGTCCGGGCACTCCCACATGTATCCAAACGGCTCGTCCGTAGTCAGCGTGTCCGCATGCGTCCAATGGAGGCGGTCTTTGGAGGTAAACACAAGCACCTCGCCCTTGTCCGCAAGCGTGCGCGCGCCCTGCACCATATAATAGGCTTCCCCTTCCTTCCAGACCTTGGGGTCGCGGACATGGCAGGTCAGCCCGGCCGGATAGTCGGCGTTTTCCATCAAAAGCCGTTTGCTGTCCGCAGTCAAACCGTCGCGCGAGACCGCGAGGCAGGTATTGTGGCCGCGGCCCGCCGTGATATAGTCGTAGTCGCCCTCATGCTTGACGTTGCCGGTGTAATAGAGGTACATGACGCCGTCCTCGATGAAGGCCGAGCCGGAATACACGCCGTGGAGGTCATAGGGCTGGTCGGGGAACAGCATCACCGGGCACCGCTCCCAGCGCAGCAGGTCGGGCGACCGGTAATGCCCCCACATCTTGACGCCCCCGGTGGGGTCAAACGGGCCGTATTGATAGAACACATGATAATTCCCCCGGAAATAGCACAGGCCGTTGGGGTCATTGAGCCAGCCGGCCGGCGGCATCAGGTGAAATGCCTGCCGGTATGGGTCGGCCGCAACGCGGTCATGCGCGCGCGCCTCCTCCCCTTCAACCAGACGCTTCAAATCCCGAAAAAGTGCATTGCTCATGTGAAAATTTCCTTTCCTTATTTCCGTACCGCGAGCAGCGCGTCCATGCGCTGCACGTCCTTGCCGGTCACAGCCTCGACCGACGCGAAATCGTCCGCATTGGTGACGATCACCGGCGTGATGACCGGGTATCCGGCCGACCGAATGGCCGGGATGTCAAATTCGAGCAGCGTCTGGCCGGGCGCGACGCGGTCGCCCTCCTTGACGTGCGGGGTGTAATATTTTCCGTTCAGCTCCACGGTGTTGACGCCCACGTGGATCAGCAGCTCTACGCCGCCATCGCCCTCGAGCGCCACCGCGTGGCCCATGACCGCGGCAACCGTTGCGGCAAACGGGGCGACGGCCTTCCCCTCCGCCGGGATAATCGCCGCGCCCTGCCCGAGCACGCCTGAGGCAAAGGTCTCGTCGCCGGTTTCGGTGAGCGGCACGACCTTGCCCGTAATGGGCGCGCAGACGTCCAGCCCGGATTCCGCCGGCGCGGCCTCAGAGACCTGCGGCGCCGCGGACGCTTCCTCGGGCGCCTGCCCTGCCGAAGCCGGTTCGTCCTCCCCGGTTTTTACGCCCAGAATCCACGACAGCACGAACGCCACGCCAGCGGCAATGCCCATTGCGATGAGGTATTGCAGCGGGCGATGCAGATGGAGCAGCACGCCGAAAATCCCGGTTACGCCCGTGCCGGTCGCGCCGAGCTGCACAATGGACGCATACAGCGCGCCGCAGGCGCCGCCGATCGAGCCTGCGATGAACGGGCGCAAAAAGCGGAGGTTGACGCCAAAAATCGCGGGTTCGGTGATGCCCATGAACGCGGACAGCGAAGCGGGCAGCGCCATGGACTTGAGCTTGTGATCGCGGGTTTTGAGCGCCACTGCGAGCGCCGCGCCGCCCTGCGCAACGTTCGCCGCCGAGGCGAGCGGCAGCCAATAGGTCAGGCCGAACTCACCGAGCTGGCCGAGGTCGATGATGGTGTACATGTGGTGGATACCGGAGACCACCGTGGTCGCGTACAGTCCGCCCATGACGAACGAACCAAGGCCGAGCGGGATGGCGATCAGCCACTGGATGCCGTTGATGATGTTGGTCTCGACGAAGGTAAACACCGGGCCGATGGCCGCGAGGGTCAGGTAGCCGGTCACAAACACGGAAACGAGCGGGGTGACGAACAGGTCAAACATGGACGGCACGACCTTGTGCAGCTTCTTTTCAATGGCGCACATCAGCCATACCGCGATGATGACCGGGATGACGTGGCCCTGATAGCCGACAAGCGGGACTTCATACAGGCCGCCGAAAACCGGCTGCATGGTCTGCACGCCTTCGGTGGCCACCGTCCAGGCATTTTGCAGGTTCGGATGGATCATAATCATGCCGATGACCGCGCCGAGGAAGGGGTTGCCGCCAAAAACCTTGGCCGCCGAAAACGCGATCAGGATGGGCAGGAAGGTGTACGCCGTGTTGGCGAACAGGGTAGCAAAGACGTAAATCGAACTTGTGGTATCGATTGCAACAAACCCGTTGTTATTCATGAAATTCAGAGCTTCCATGATGCCCATGAGGAAGCCCGAGGCGACGATGGCCGGAATGATCGGTACGAAGATGTCGCCGAGGGTCTTGATAAAGCGCTGGAAGGGGCTTGCCTTGGATGCCGCCGCGGCCTTGGCCTCCTCCTTAGACGCCGTGCTGATGCCGCCCGCAGCCAGGAACGCATCGTAAACTTTGTTTACAACGCCGGTTCCAAAGATGATTTGCAGCTGTCCCTGCGCTTCAAACACCCCTTTTACGCCGTCAACGTTCTCAAGCCCTTTTTTGCTGACCTTGCTGTTGTCCGCGATGACGAGACGGAGCCGCGTCGCGCAGTGCGCGGCGGAAACGATGTTGCCCGCGCCGCCGGCCTGCCTGAGCAGCTCCGCTGCAATTTTTTGATAATCCATACGGATACCTCCCTTGATCGTCTTTTTTGCATTGTGGAATCGGTTTCATATTATGGCTTTATTATAGGCTTTAAATGCCATTTTCTCAAGCAGCATATCTGACAAAGTATTTCCAACTTTTTTGAGCATTATGACAGAAAAAGCGCAATTGGCCATAAAAAAGCCCCCTTCTTGGGAAGGGAGCTTTTCGAGATTACCAATTGTATATTACAGCATTTTATTACGATTTGTAAAATGCCATAATTCCCTGATACGCGCTGTACAGATCGACCTTGGAGATCACTTCGAAGGGCGCATGCATGGACAGCACAGGCACGCCCGCGTCCACAGTGTCGATGTTGCGGTTGGCAAGGTACATGGCAACCGTACCGCCGCCGCCCTGATCCACACGGCCGAGCTGCGCGGTCTGCCACGGGACACCCGCGCTGTCCAGGATCAGGCGCACGCGCGCCATCAGCTCGGCCGAAGCATCGCTTGTGCCGCTTTTGCCGCGCGAACCGCTGTACTTCATCAGCGCAAAACCGCAATTTATGCGCGCATCGTTGCGCGGCTCGGAAACCTCGGCGTAGTTCGGGTCAAACGCATTGCACACATCGGTCGACAGGCACACCGAATTTTCATAGCAAACCTCGGGATACACCTCCTGCATGCGGCACAGGTCAGCCATAAATGTGTCAAAGAAGCGCGACTGCATGCCGGTCACGCCATCCGAGCCAATCTCCTCTTTATCAACCAGCAGGCAGACCGACGTGACTTTGGGGGTCTCCCCCATTCGCATGAGCGCGGTGGCCGCCGGATACGCGCAAACACGGTCGTCATGGCCATATGCGCCGACCATCGAGCCGTCAAATCCAATGTCGCAGGAATTGAACGCCGGCACGCACGACAGCTCGGCGGACAGGAAATCGGCCTCGGTCATGCCGTACTTGTGGTTGAGGTACTCCATAACAGCAAGCTTGATCTTTTCACTGCACGTTTCATCCACGGTATCGGACGGACGGGAGCCGACCAGGAGATTCATGTTCTCCGCCTTGATGCCGTCAATCATTTTTTCCTGCATCTGCTTGCTCGCCAGATGGGGCAGCAGATCGGTGATTACGAATTTCGGATCCTCCGGCTCCGCGCCAATGCAGACCTTCATCTTGAACATCTTTCCATCCCGGCATACGCAGACCACGCCGCGCAGCTCGAGCGGAATGGCGGTCCACTGATACTTTTTCAGGCCGCCGTAATAATGGGTCTTGAAATAGGCCATGCCCTCCTGCTCATAGAGCGGCACGGTGCGGATATCGATGCGCGGCGCGTCCAAATGGGCGGCGGTCAGATGGATGCCGTTTGCAAGGCTCTCCTCGCCAATGACCGCCAGCACAATCGCCTTTTCGCGGTTGACACGGTAAATACGGTCGCCGGGTTTGAGCGCCATGCCGCGCCGGTAGGGTGCAAAGCCCGCTTCCTGCGCCAGCTCGATCATCGCGGTGACCGCGTCGCGCTCGGTCTTGCCCATATCCAGGAAGGTCTTATACCCTTCCGCATACTCCGATGCCTTTTCCCAGCCGGTCTTGTCAAAGTCCGGCTTTTTGTTATAAAAAAGTTCTTCTGAAGTCATTCAAGTCACTCCTTGTATTGGTTCTATTGGATTTTTTCGATCTTCCGCCAAATTTCACATGCCTGCGCTTCCAGTTCCTCCGGCGTGCCATTGTTCTCAATCACAAACCGGCAGCGGCTACGGTAAAAGCCTTCGTCCGGCTGTGCGTCGATGCGCGCAGCGGCGGCTTCCCGGGAAAGCCCATCCCGGGAAATAATCCGCGCGATGCGTGTTTCACGTGAAGCAATTACCCCGACCACGGCGGCGCACAGCGCGTCCGCGCCGGTTTGGAAGAGCGTAGGCGCGTCATACAGGATTACAGTATGCCCGCTTTGGGCCAGTTCCATGAACCGCGCCTCCGATGCGGCGCGGATGTATGGAAACGTCAGTTTGTTGAGAATATCCAGCTTTTCCGGATCGAAAAAAACGATTTTTGCAAGTTTTGGGCGATCAAGCGCCCCTTCCGGGGTCAGCACATCCCCAAAGGCCGCCGCAAGCGTCTCCAGCATGGGGCGGCTTCCGGCACACAAATTGCGATAAACCGCGTCCGCATCCACCGTCCCCGCGCCGAGCGCCTGAAAACAAACCGATACTGCGGTTTTGCCCGCGCCCGAGCCGCCGGTCAATCCAATGATTTTCATAGGCTTCCTCCGTCAGACGACGTTGACGACTTGAAATCCTGCGGCTTTTTTGAGCCGGTTGGCCACCGCAAGGCCGAGGCCGGTATCGTCCGGGCACTGCGCCCAGATTTCTGTGACATCCGTCGCGTCAAACGACCGCAGCGCGTCAAAAACACGGCGCGCCTGGGTCTGCACATCGTCCGAAGAGCCGATGACCCGGCGTTCATGCATTTCAAACTGAAACGCACACTCAGAAAAACAAATTACGCCCGCGTCCAGCCCGGCATGGCGGGTAATATATACCGCCGTGCGTTCCGGGTCGCCGCAGACCACCGTGACCGGCGCTTTCGGGGCGTAATGACGGTATTTCATGCCCGGCGCAGACACACGCACCTCGTCGCCGATCTTTTCGCGCAGGGCACGGTCCACCTCGACCGAACCAAGCACGCTCTCGAGCTGCTCGAGCGAAACCCCGCCCGGCCGCAGCAGGCGAGGCACGTTGCCCGCGAGCGAGACAACGGTCGATTCCACGCCGACCGCGCACGGCCCGCCCTCGACAATCGCCGGGATCTTGCCGCCAAGATCGTCCATCACATGGCCCGAGGTGGTCGTGGACGGCCTGCCCGAAAGGTTGGCCGAAGGCGCGGCGAGCGGCACGCCCGCTTCACGGATGAGCGCGCGCGCAACCGGGTGCGACGGCAGGCGGATGCCAACCGTATCCAGCCCTGCGGAGACCTCGTCCGGGATACAGGCGGCCTTGGGCAAAATGATGGTCAACGGGCCGGGCCAAAACGCATCCGCAAGTTTGCGCGCGCTTTCCGGCACCATACGCGCGAGCGTTGAGAGCTGCTCTTTGTCCGCAATGTGTACGATCAGGGGGTTGTCCTGCGGCCGCCCTTTGGCAAGAAAAATCTTTGCGACCGCCGCGCCGTCCAAGGCGTTTGCCGCAAGGCCGTATACGGTCTCGGTCGGCATGCCGACCACTTCGCCCGCCCGCAGCAGCGCGCCGGCCTGCCGCAGCGCTCCATCGTCCCTTATGGGATCCAGTAACAGGGTATTCAAGTATGTTTCTTCCCTTCTATATCCTCGTTTCCATACGTGATCAACATATTCCAGTTTTCATTATACATGCGTCCCATGGGGAAAGTCAAAGGGGACGCCGGATTATTTGGCAAACGCCGTTTGCACGCAAATTTTCTGCCGTATGCAAGCTGCGTAACCGATTCGCCCTTTACCTGTCCATGAAATCCGTCTATAATAAAATAGAAGCAAATATTTTGAAAGGTGGCAAGGGATGCGGCTGCTCAAAAAGATGAAAAATTACGAACACACGCTCAGCCCGGCGGCTCTCGCTGATTTTTGCCGCGATACGGGTTCTCTGCTGCGGCGCGGCCATTCGCTCGGCGAGTGCTTTGCCGCGCTGGCGGGCGGCGCGGTTTCCCCGGCCGACGAGCGGCTGTTTCTTGCGCTGCGCAAAGGCGTGCGCGAAGGCCCGCTTGCGGACGCCATGCGAAGCGCCGGCGTATTCCCGGATTATATGTGCGACATGGTCGGCCGCGGCGAAGCAGCCGGGCGCACCGAGGAAACCCTCGGCACGCTGGCGACCTATTTTGAGCGCGAACGCGCCGCGGGAGAACGCCTTGGCGGCCGCGCCGCATATCCGGCGGTCATGGCCGCGCTGGCAACCGCGATCCTGATTGTAACCGGCGGCTTTGTGCTGCCGGTGTTTGCCGACCAATTCGCGGCGCTCGGGCTGTCGTTTTCACCGTTCGCGCGGTGGGCGATGGCCGCCGGCCGCTGGCTCAGCGGCCTTGCAGGCGTGGCGCTGACCGGCGCGGTCTTTGCAGGCGTCCTGCTGTGGCTCAGCCTGCAAAACAGCGGCTGGAAGCTGTTTCAAAACACCACCATCGCGCGCAAAATCGCTGCCGGGCGGTTTGTGGCCGCGCTGGCCATGTTCTGCCGCTGCGGGGTGGACGATCAGGCCGCCATCGAACAGGCCGCGGCCCTGTGCGGCCATCCGGATATTGCGCCCGCCGTGGCGCGCATGCGGCACAAGCTCGAAACCGGCCGGCCGCTGCCGGCCGCGCTGGCCTCCAGCGGGCTGGTCACGGGCGCGTCGCTCGGCCGCCTGCGCTCCGGAGGCCGCGCCGAGTTCCTTCTGGACGAGGCCGCCGCGCGCATGGCCGCGGATACCGCGCTGCGCATGGAACGCCTGCTCGTGCGGCTGGAGCCTGTGATTGTGCTCGCGCTGAGCGTATCTGCGGGCGCGATTCTTCTGTCGGTCATGCTGCCCCTCCTGGGCGGTCTGGCCGCCATGGCGTGAGGAGGCGCGGCGATGCGGAAACTCAAAAGCCTGGGCACTGCGGCGCTGATCCTGGCGCTGTTTTGCCTTGGGATCTATGGGATTGACGGCTGGATGGCCGCGCAGGGCCGCCGGGCGCTTCAACACGAACTGGAACAGGCGGCCGAGCACTGTTACGCCTCCGAAGGGCGTTATCCGCCCGATCTCAACTATATCGAGCAGCACTACGGCGTGCGCACCACGCACCGCCGTTACACGGTCGATTACCGCCGGGTCGCGCCCGACCGCGCGCCCGAAATCATTGTCCGGCGGCAAGAAGGAGGCGCATGGGCGTGAAATGGACGGCCATCACCCGCCACCGGGCGGGAACTACCTTTGTACTCGCTTTTTTCCTGGTGTTTGCCCTACTGAACGGCATCCTGCTTGCCGAAGCCGTGCGCGTCTATCACGGGATTGACGGCCGCGCAGACGATACCCACACCCGCAGCGTGCCGCTCACTTATCTCGCGGGCGCCGCCCGCCGCGCGGATACGGAAGGGGGGCTTGGCATTGCGGTGCTGGAGGACGGCGCCCACGCCCTGCGCGCCTATGAAAACGGGAAAGCATGGCTTTATTTGTGCCGCGGGGGCTATTTATACAAACAAATCGAAGGCAAGCCGGAAGACACCGCCGAGCGCCTGTGCGCCGCCGGGTCGCTGCGCCTGCGCTGGGTGGGCCGCCTGATCCGCGCCGACTACACCGCCCCGGACGGCGGCCGGGCCACCCTGCTGCTCAAACCGCGCGCGGGAGGAGGTGCGCCATGAAACGACTAAGCCGGACCCGGCTGTTCCTTCTCGAGATGCTGGTCAACCTGCTGGTATTCTGCATCGGCGCAGCCATCTGCCTGATGGCGCTCAGCCGCGCCTATTCGATGAGCGCGGACAGCCGCGTGGCGTCCCAGGCGCAGCGCATCACCGAAAACGCGGCCATGGCCTTCCGCGCGGCGGGCGGCGACCTCGAAGCCCTGCCAGGCCTGCTGTCCGGCCGCTGCGACGAAGACGCGTTCACCGCCTGGTACAGCCAGGATTGGCAACCCGTGCGCGAGAAAAAGGCGATTTACCGTCTGGTTATCCGTGCGCACGCCTTGGAAAACCATGTAATGCAAGCGAAAATCGAAGTCTATCCACCTCGGGGCGAGCCGGTCGCCGCCCTGACAGTGTGTGAATACACTGGGCCGGCGTTGAGGGAGGACGCATGAAAAAACGCAAAAGCAGCCTGGCCGTCGGGTTCCCGACCACCCTGAATATCCTTGTGCTGCTGGCCTTCACCTGCGTCAGCCTGCTTTCCCTCAGCCGCGCGCAGGCCGACCGCATGGCCTCGGTGCACGGCTGGGATGTAACAAGCGGCTACTTTGCCGCCGACAGCCGCGCCCAGACCCTGCTGGGCGAGCTGGAAAGCGCCGCTTCCCTGCCCCCGGCTGAAGCCGGGGTGGAGATGGAAGCCATTTTGAACGATCAGGGCATAGCGGCACGATATGACGAGGCCGCCGCCGAGCTGTCTTTCCCTCTGCCCGCGGGCGAAGCCGGCACGCTTTTTGTCCGGCTGCATCTGCTTCCTGGCGGGCAGTTTGAAATTACACAATGGCGGCTTGTGCCGCACGAGCAAAACGAATCGTAATTTTTTAATAAAATATTACACTCTGTATTTTTCATGTGCGGATCGTAATATTTTTTATCCACATTGCGGGCTGTATTATCCACAGGGTTTTCCACACCTTGTGCGCAGCGATTTTAATACAAATCATTAATTTATATTATTATATTACCAATTGTATTTTCCTATCCGCCAAGTTTGCACATTTCATACAGTTTTATTTGTATAAAATATTACACATTGGCATCACTTTGTAAAATACAATTGTCGAAATGCTGATTTTTTTGTTGGGAAATCTGGAGGTATTCCCCCGCTTTGTGGACAACCCTGTGGAAATCTTGTATCTTTTTGTGGATAAGCTTGTGGATATGTTGATAACTTTGGGTTATTGCCTGCCCGAGCCCAAGGATTTTCCCCCCATTTTCAAATACAAGCTGTAATTTTGTGCATTCCAGTTATTTCTAGGCATTTTACTGTATGCTGTCCGGGTTTTTTGGGGATTCTGATCGTTGTGGCGGGAATCCGCCCGTAACGATCATTCGAAGGGGGATTTTTATGAGTCCGGAACCCACGCCCGTTCAAGGCAACGAAGTACCCGAAGAAAGCAGCATCACGCAGACCGGTTCGGTGACCGCGCGCACCACGCACGGCACCATCCACTGCATTACCATTGTCGGCCAGATTGAGGGCCATATGGAGGCCCCTCAGGCCACCAAAACCACCAAATATGAACACATTATTCCGCAGATTACTGCCGTGGAAGAAGCCGAGGACATCGACGGCCTGCTCGTGCTGCTCAACACGGTCGGCGGCGATGTCGAGGCTGGCCTTGCCATTGCGGAATTGATTGCGGGCATGCGCAAGCCCACGGTATCGCTTGTGCTTGGCGGCGGCCATTCCATCGGCGTCCCGCTCGCGGTCGCGGTAAAGCGGTCGTTTATTGCGCCGTCGGCAGCCATGACCATTCATCCGGTGCGCATGAGCGGCACCGTGATTGCTTCCCCCCAGACTTACGCCTATTTCCGCTCTATCCAGGAGCGTATCACGGCTTTTGTCACCAGCCATTCCCGCATTGCGCCCGATGTGTTTGAGCGCCTGATGATGGCCACCGATCAAATGTCCGCCGATGTGGGCACCGTGGTCGGCGGGCAGCAGGCAGTCGAATGCGGCCTCATCGATCAGGTCGGCAGCCTTTCCGATGCGCTGGCCGCCTTGCACCAAATGATTCGGGACGCCGCAAAATAGCAGGCCCGCCGAGCCTGCCGGAAAAGCGCTCCGCTCCGCGCCGCAGCGTGCATCAAATTTTTAAAAAATCCAGGCCGTAGCCCACTGTCGTTAAAAGTTTTCGCGGGTATGACATGTGCCTGGCTTTTTTAACAGCAGAAGGTTTAAATGGCGCATAACCCTTTCAAACCTCCTTCGCACAGGACCATTTATGGCGGTGGGCATACCTGCCGAAAAACTGTGGTTTGGCGACAGCCTGAACCGCCCGGGCATTCCGGGCGGTTTTGTTATTCGGCCTCAGAAATTATAATTTCCTCGGCTTGTTGCTGCATTTCTATAATTTCCGGTTCCAGCTCCGCATGCCGCGCCATCAAATCGGTCAGCCGGTTGAACAGGAACAAATATGCCTTCTGGTATTCCACAACCATCACCTCGTAACCAACATAGCATATTATACGCATTTTTACAAGATAAATTGAATCCTTATTATCTTGCAAATACTTGTCTATAATGAATATAAAGTTGGAGGTGATTTGCCTAATGTTTAAACTCGAAAGACGCGAGTTCGTCAACAAGACCTTCCGTCTGCCGCTTTCGCTGGTGGAGGAGCTTCAGGAGCTCGCGCAGTGCAAGAATATGTCGCTCAACCAGCTTGTGATCCGTTGCTGCGAATATGCTCTGGATGACCTTGCCGAAGAAGACCGACCCACTGACCAGCCCGATCGAAACTGAAACCGTCCGACCCGCGCCCCAGGGTCGGTTTTGTTTTTCGGCCGGCAAACCGCCCCTCTCTGTTTTTTGGGATTTTTGCAAAACGGCCTATTCGAACCGGCCAATCTTTGGTATACTATAGATAGATTCCGCCTGCCCGGCAGGCGGCGATCCTCATTGATCTGTATGCCTTGGAAGGAAGGGAAAACTACATGAAACTGACTCTGGAAAGCCTGGGCCATAACCTGTCCTGGAAGGGTTACCGCCTGCCGTCTTATGATATTGCCGCCGCGCGCGAGGCAACCCACGAAGCGCCCGCCTGGCTGCACTTCGGCGCGGGCAGCCTGTTCCGCGCGTTCCCGGCCGCGCTCAGCCAGCGCCTGCTGACCGCCGGCCTGTCCAAAACCGGGATCATCTGCTGCGAGGGTTATGATGAAGAGCTGATCGACCGCGTATACCGCGCGAACGATAACCTATCCATCATCGCCACCCTGTACGCGGACGGCCACATCGCCAAAGAGGTGGTCGCATCGGTCACCGAAAGCCTCAAAATGAGCGAGGATATGGACCGCCTGGCCGAAATTTTCTGTGCGCCTTCCCTGCAGATGGTCACCATGACCATCACGGAAAAGGGCTATGTTATCCGCGACGCGGAGCGCAATTTTGTACCCGATTTCGCCTGGGATGCCGCGGTCGGCCCCAAAGCGGCCGCCGCCTCGTTCTTCGGCCGGCTCGCCGCCCTGTGCCTCAAACGCCGCGAAGCCGGCGCGCCCGCGTTCGCGCTCGTTTCGCTGGACAACTGCCAGAACAACGGCATTCGCCTGCGCCGCGCCATGACCGACATGGCCGAGGCCTGGAAGGACGGCGGGTTTATTTCCGAGGACGACTACAACTGGCTGACGCAGGAGATCACCTATCCTCTGTCCATGATCGATAAGATCACCCCGCACCCGGACAACCGTGTGACCGAGCAGCTGGAGGCCGACGGCCTGGAGGGCGTACGCCCGTTCCTGACTGCCAAGGGCACCTATGCGGCGACCTTTGTCAACACCGAGCGCCCGCAGTATCTGCTCATTGAAGACAGTTTCCCGAACGGCCATCCGCCGCTCGAGCAGCTCGGCATCATCTTTACAAACCGCCGGATCGTCGAGCGGTCGGCGCACATGAAGGCCTGCACCTGCCTGAACCCCATGGACACTGCGCTCGGCATTTTTGGCTGCCTGCTCGGGTATCAGACCGTGCACGCGGAGATGAAAGACCCGCAGCTGGTTTCCCTGATCACCCATATGAGCATGGACGAAGCCATGCCCATGGTCGAAGACCCGGGCGTGCTCAACCCATCCGAGTTCCTGCACGAGGTGCTCAGCGAGCGTTACCCGAACCCCTTCCTGCCCGATACCCCCCAGCGCACCGCAACCGATACCTCCCAGAAGCTGGCCATCCGGTTTGGGGAAACCCTGTATGCCTACTATAACTCGCCCATCCCCATGCACCGCGTTTCGAACCTGACCTATATCCCGCTCGTCCTCGCGGGCTGGCTGCGCTATCTGCTCGGTGTGGATGACAACGGCAAGCCGTTTGAACGCAGCCCCGACCCGCTGCTGCCCCATCTGGATCAGCTTTTGGAGGGCATCACGCTGGGCGGCGAACCGGCAAAGGAAAAGCAGCTCTACCCGCTGCTGTCATCCAAGCCCATCTTTGGCGCAAACCTGTATGAGGTCGGCCTCGCGGACCGTGTCACCGAGATGTTTGCCGAGCTGATCGCCGGCCCGGGCGCCATCCGTGCAACGCTCATCAAATATTGCGGCGAATAAGCCTTTTCTGAGGGAACCCGTTCCGGGTTCCCTCAGCTTGTCTAAAAAGTCCTTCGCGCCGCAGCGCGCTTCAAATAGGGTTTCGCCGCAAGCGGCGAAACCCATAAAAACCCGCGACATGTGCGTGGGTTTTGCCCGTAGGCCGCTGACATCATTCTGCCGCTTTGCGGCGATAAAATGAGCGTTAACAAACCGACGGCAAGTGCGCCCATAAGGGCGCGCGCAGCCGCCGGAATACTCGATCGAAAGCGTGGTTTCGATCGAAGGCTGTTCGAAAAACGTAGTTTTTCGAACAGCTCAGGGAACCCGTTCCGGGTTCCTTCTTTTTTGTCTCTTTTCCCGCACGCGCGCATATGTTGATAGGAGTAACTGTGCAAAGGAGCTGATCAACACATGTGTGGAATTGGCGGACTGATCGACTACGGCCGGGGGGCGCGCCCACTGGCCGATGTGGGGCGGCGCATGGCGCGCACGCTCACCCCGCGCGGGCCGGACGCGGGCGGCGAATACCTGGACGACAACGCCCTACTTGTGCACCGGCGGCTGATTGTCGTCGACCCGGCAGGCGGCGCCCAGCCAATGTCTTCGCCTGATGGAAATATTATCTTGATTTATAACGGAGAGTTATATAACACCGAGGACATCCGCGTGCTGCTGCTCGCCAAAGGGCACCGTTTCCGCGGACATTCGGACACCGAGGTGCTGCTGCGCGCCTATCTGGAGTGGGGAGAAGCCGCGTTTGAGCGGCTGAATGGCATTTATGCCTTTGCCCTTTGGGACAAACCCGCGCAGCGCCTTGTGCTCTGCCGTGACCGCCTGGGGGTCAAGCCGCTGTTTTACAGCCGCTTGAAAGACGGGCTGGTGTTCGGCTCGGAGATTAAGACCGTGCTGTGCCATCCAGACGTCGAGCCGCGTGTGGGCGCGGACGGCCTGCGCTCCATTCTGCTGCTCGGGCCCGCACGTCCGCCCGGCTTCGGCGTGTTCGAGGGCATGGAAGAGTTGCTGCCCGGCCATTACGCGGTACTGACCCGCGAAGGCTTCCACACCCAGCCCTACTGGACGCTCCGCGCGGCGGAGCATACCGACACGCCCGAGCAGACCGTCGCGCACACGCGCACGCTCATTGAGGATGCGGCCACGCGGCAGCTCGTGAGCGACGTGCCGCTGTGCACTTTCCTGTCCGGTGGGCTGGACTCGTCCATCCTGTCCATGCTGGCTGCGCGCGCATACCAGCGGCAAAACAAGCAGCTGCATACCTGGTCGGTCGATTATCGTGACAACGACAAATACTTTACAAAAAGTTTATTTCAGCCAAATAGTGACTCTGAGTATATTACCATGATGGTCGATGCGATCGGTTCCGAGCACCATGAGGTCGTGCTCGAAAACCCAGCGCTGTGCGCCGCCCTGCTGCCCGCCGTGGACGCGCGCGACCTGCCCGGTATGGTGGATGTGGATTCCTCGCTTCTGCTGTTCTGCGCAGCCGTGAAAAAACAGTTTACGGTCTGCCAGTCGGGCGAATGCGCCGATGAGCTGTTCGGCGGCTATCCGTGGTATCATCGCGAGGAAATCCTCTTCGAGGACACCTTCCCCTGGTCGCGGTCGGTGGATTTCCGGCTGAGCCTTCTTAAGGACGGCGTGGTCGAGCACGGCGCGGAATTTGTCCGGCAGCACTACTTAGACACCTGCGCCGCAGCCGATAAGCTGCCCGGCGACAGCAAAAAGGATGCGCGCATGCGGGAAATGTTCCTCCTGAACCTGCGCTGGTTTATGGCGACCCTGCTCGAAGGAAGCGTTGCAAACGGATATGGGGGTGCGGCGGCATGACGGTGACCATTCAAACGGTTTCTGAGCATGCTCAGCCGCCCGGCGTGCTCAAGGCGCGCGTGGCGCGCATCCGCGCGGGCTTTGAACGGCCGCTGCCGCGCCACGGGAAACTGCCGTGACGGCCATTTACGCCCGCCAGTCGGTGGACAAGGCGGACAGCATTTCGGTCGAGCTGCAAATCGAGACCTGCCGCGCCCGGCTCGCACCGGAGGAGGTATCCGAAACCTACACCGACAAGGGCTTTTCCGGCAAAAACACCGACCGTCCGGCCTTCCAGCGGCTGCTGGCCGACGTGAAGGCGGGGCGGGTGGAAAAAATCCTCGCCTACCGCCTCGACCGCATCAGCCGCAGCGTACACGATTTTACCGGCCTGTGCCAGACCCTATCCGACCACGGGGTCGAGTTCCAGTCGTGCACCGACGGGATCACGCTCGACGACAGCCTGTCCGGCACGGTCATGGCGCAGATCCTGATGGTGTTTGCGCAGTTTGAGCGCGAGACCATCCAGCGCCGCGTCACGGACAGTTATTTTGGCCGCGCAAAAACCGGCATGTACCTCGGCGGGCGGCCGCCCTTTGGCTTCGGCAAGGGGGAAACCGTGCACGCCGGCCACCGCACGGCCTGTTATGTGCCGCACCCGGCGCAGGCGGGCCGCGTCCAGTGGATGTACGAAACCTATGTACGGGAAGGCCAGTCGCTCGGGACGCTCGCGCGGCGGCTCAACACGCTGGACGTTCCCACCCGCACGGGCGGCGCATGGAGCACGCTCCCGCTTGGCCGCCTGCTGCGCAACCCCGCCTTTGTGCGCGCGGATGCGGCAGTCTTCCGATACCTGCGCGGCAAAGGCGCAACGATGAACGATCCCATTGAGGCCTATACCGGCGCGCACGGCTGCTACTGCTACGCCCCGCGCGCGTCCGCGTCCCGCGGGGCAAACCCGCGCAAGTTTTCCGATCTGGCGCGCAGCTTTATCACGCTGGCTCCGCATGAGGGGCTGGTCGACGCGGCGCTGTGGCTGGAGGCTCAACACAAGCTTGACCGCAACAAAGCGCTCAAAAACAGCAGCGCGGGCACGCATAGCTGGCTCTCCGGGCTGATGAAGTGCGCAAAATGCGGATACGCCATTACAGTCGTGCCGCGCCCCGGCGGCGGGCATTACATCAACTGCGGCGGGCGCAAGCAGGGCGTCTGCCCGGGCCGCAGCCGTACCATGACATTGGAAGAAATTGAAGCCGCGGCCGAACCCTATGTGCTTGATTTTCTCGCCCGGCTGCGCGACGCGACGGCCTGTGAAAAGCGCCCGCCCTCCGCCGAGGCCAACCGGCTCGAAATCGAGATCACCGCGCGGGAAATAGAGCTCGACCGCCTGACGCGCAACCTTGCCTTGGTGGACGAGGCGGATGTGGTGCGCCTGCTGGCCGGGCAAATCCACGAGGCCGGACAAACACTGGGCGCCCTGCGGCGGCGGCGTGACGCAATGCTGTACGCGGACGCAGGGCCGGATCCGAACGCGCTGTTTGCCGCGGTCCCGGACGAGTGGCCGGGCTACTCGGTTGCGGAAAAAAAACAGATCGCGCACGTGATCCTGGCGCGCGTCATGGTCAGCGAGCACGCGCTCGAACTTACTTTTTGGGGAGACCCGCAAGACGCCCCTATATTTTGTGGATAACTCTGTGGAATACTGCAAGATCTGTGGATAACCCGGTCTGAACGGGAAATTTACCCGGTGACGTCTGGCAAAATGAAGGGCAGTCCTGTATAATGGTCGATGGAAATGAAAAAGATAAGACCCATAAAGGAGCTGACCTTGTTTTGAAGGAACTCATCACCCTGTTTCTCACTTTTGCGCGCATTGGCGGGCTGACCTTCGGCGGCGGCTACGCGATGCTGCCCATGCTGCAGCGCGAAATCGTCGAACGGTACCATTGGGCGACTGAGGAGGAACTGGCCGATTATTATGCAATCGGCCAGTGCACCCCCGGCGTCATTGCCGTAAATACGGCGACTTTCATCGGCTACCGTCGCCGCGGCGTGGCGGGCGGCGTGATCGCCACGCTCGGCGTCGCATTCCCCTCGCTGGTCATTATTTCGATCATCGCGGCCTGTTTACAAAATTTTGCCGAGTATCCGGCCGTGCAGAATGCGTTTGCGGGCATCAGCGTGTGCGTTTGCGTGCTGATCTTCAACGCGGTGCTTAAGCTATGGAAAAAATCGGTCGTCAGCCGCGGTACGCTCGGCATCTTCCTCGCCGTGTTCGGCGGCTCTGTGGCGCTTGATCTGGCGGGCCTAGACGTCTCCCCGGTGGTCATGGTCGTACTCTCCGGTATTGCGGGCGTTGTCCTGCGCGCGCTCGGCCGTGCGCCGGGAGGTGGAAACGCATGATCCTCCTGCGCCTGTTTTACGAATTCTTCAAAGTCGGCCTGTTTTCCATCGGCGGCGGACTGGCCACCCTGCCCTTCCTCTATGATATTTCCGACAAAACCGGCTGGTTCACGCATACCGATATCACGAACCTCATTGCGGTTTCCGAATCCACGCCCGGACCGATCGGCGTCAATGCTGCCACCTATGTCGGCTTTCTCACCGACGGCCTCGTCGGCGCCGTCACATCCACCGTCGGCCTAATCGCGCCCTCGATTGTGATCATTATCCTGATCTCGCGCGTTCTCGAACGTTTTCGCGACAGCCGCCTGGTGGATGATTTGTTTTACGGCCTGCGTCCGGCATCCACCGGCCTGATCGCGGCAGCGGGGTTCCTGGTGGTCAAATCCACCTTTTTTGCCCCCGCAGCAGTCAGCCTGCCGGCCGGTATCCGATGGCCGCAGGTAGCGCTGGCTGTGATTCTGTATGTGACAGTCAAGAAATTTAATAAACACCCGATCGTCTATATCGCGGCCTCTGCGGTCGTGGGCATTGCATTGCATCTGGCGGGATAACCCCTCATCAAACCAAAAAGGGCGCGCTGCAAACGGTTTGCAGCGCGCCCTTTTCAGCGCAAAAAAATGTGCCGCCCGTTTGGTGCGGACGGCACGGAATAGAGGTGAAGAACTTACGCACGCTTTGCGTTTTTGCGCATATCGAGGATCACCGAACCGACGATGATGAGACCCTTGACGATATTGGTCATGTTATCGTCCACCTTCAGCATAACGAGGCCGTTGTTGATAACGCCCAGAATCAGGATACCAGCCAGGACGCCGGAAACGCGGCAAATACCGCCGGTGTGAGAGGTGCCGCCCACGGTGGCTGCCGCGATGGCGTCCAACTCATAGTTCAGGCCCGAGTTTGCGGAGTCGGCAGAACCGGAACGCCCGGCCAGCAGGATGCCGCCAATGGCTGCGCACAGCGAACACCAGATATACACCTTGATCAGGTTTTTCTCAACGTTGATACCGGCCACGCGCGCCGCCTGATCGTTGCCGCCAATGGCGTACACATTCTTGCCAAAACGGGTCTGTGTGAGCAGGAACGCCGAAATGGCGTACATGAGGATGAATACCAGGATGATCACCGGGAAACCGCCGATTTTACCCGCGCCAAAGAAGCGGAAGCCCTCGTCGAGGTTGGAAATCGGGCGGTTCGTGAACATTTTAGCGCTCGCGCGGCAGATAAGCTGCGCGCCCAGGGTTGCGATAAACGGGGGGATTTTGGTATAGGCGATGATTGCGCCATAGATCGCGCCAATGACAGCGCCGACCGCGAGGCCGATGACGATGACCACCGGAACCGGCAGCACACCGAGGCCCGGGAAGCGCGCGTTTGCATAGTCGGCCGGCTGCACGAGCGAAGCCGTGATACAAGCGACGAGCGCTGCGGACGCGCCGATCGTCAGGTCAATGCCTTTGGACAGGATGGCGAACATGACGCCAAAGGCCATGATACCCTTGACCGCCTCGCCGGTGAGCAGCGTGGTCAGGTTGCTGACCGAGAAAAAGTTTGGCTGCGCAACACTCATGATGATTACCAGCGCGATCAGCACCAGCCAAATCGAGTTCTGCGAGATAAATTTCTTTTTGTCAAACGTTTTTTGCATAACGGTTTACCCCTCTTTCAGTTATCCATTTGCGGCAGCCGGATCGTACGGCACTTCGCTTGTCGCGTACTTCAGGATCAGCTCGGATGAGAAATCCTTGCGATCAATCATGCCGGTCATGACGCCCTCATGCATGACCAGAATGCGGTCGGCCATCCCCATGACCTCGGGCAGTTCAGAGGAAATCATGATGATCGCCTTCCCTTCGCCGGCCAGCTTGGTGATCAGGGAGTGAATCTCCGCCTTGGCGCCGACATCAATGCCGCGGGTAGGTTCATCGACGATCAGGACATCCGGATCGGTCAGCAGCCAGCGGCCGACCAGCACCTTCTGCTGGTTGCCGCCCGACAGGTTCTGAATGGGTGTCTCCATGGTCGGTGTTTTAGTGTTCAGTTTTTTGATGTACTCCTCGGTATCCTCGCGCATCTTTTTGTGGTTGAGCGGGAAGCCATAGGCCTTGAGATTGGCGAGCACGGTATTCTCCTTGACGCTCAGCAGGCCAACGATGCCGTTGCCGCGGCGGTCCTCCGTGAGCAGGCCGATTTTATTCGCAATCGCATCCTCCGGGGATTTGATGTGCAATTCCTTGCCATCTTTGAAGATTTTGCCGCCCGTGATATGCCGCATACCGAAAATGGCCTCCGCCGTCTCGGTGCGCCCCGCGCCGACCAGGCCGGCCATGCCCAGGATTTCGCCGCGGTGCAGCTCGAACGATACGTTTTTGACCGCCTTGCCCGCAGCCAGATTTTCCACCTTGAAAATGGTCTCGCCAATCGGGCAGTCGACTTTCGGAAACATGGAGGTCATCTCACGGCCAACCATCAGGGTAATCACTTTATCAACGTTCAGGTTTTCCGCACGATCCGTGGCGACATATTCGCCGTCTCGGTAGACCGTGATATCGTCCGAAATGCGGAAAATTTCATCCATTTTGTGCGAAATATAAATAATTGCAACATTTTTCGCCTTTAGATCCGCAATGATGCGGAACAGGTGTTCAACCTCGGCGTCAGTCAGGGATGAGGTCGGCTCATCCATGATAACGATCCGGGAATCATAGGAAACCGCCTTGGCAATTTCCACCATCTGCATCTTGGCTACCGTGAGGTCGCCCATTTTGGCGTCCGGATCGAGGTCGAGGCCCAGCTTTTTGAACAGCTCGATGCAGTCGGCGCGCATTTTCTTGTGGTCGACAACCAGCCCCTTGCGCGGTTCGCGGCCCAGCCAGACGTTGTCGCACACGCTGCGCTCCGGTACTGGCGACAATTCCTGATGGATCATGGAAATGCCCGCGTTCATGGCTTCCAGCGTGGTTTTAAAATGTACTTCTTTGCCGTCGTAAATAATTTTGCCCGATGTGGGAGCCTGAATACCGATCAGGCATTTCATCAGCGTGGATTTACCGGCGCCATTTTCGCCCATCAGTGTGTGGACCGTGCCCGGCCGGACGTTCAGCTGTACGCCCTTGAGCGCGCGCACCCCCGGGAATTCTTTGACGATATCGAGCATTTGCAGGATATATTCGCTCATATGATGATGCTCACCCCTTCTGTTTCAGTGAAAAGCCTGTTTGTGCATGATGCAGAGAAGGGACATGGCCATGTCCCTTCTCGCACGGAAAAAGCTTACTGGTAATCCGCCACATTTTCCGAATATACCGGCTCAAACGGAACCCATACCAGACGGCCGGTCTCGTCGGTCTCATAATCTGTGCCGTCGTTGATCGGCTTGCCGTTGCACATGTTGGCGGCAGCCATCAATGCGCCGAAGCCCTGACCTACCGGGTCCTGGAATACGGTCATTGCCATTTCGCCGTTTACAACTGCTTCTACGCCGTCAACGGTCGCGTCGATACCTACAACCATCTTGGTAGCCGGGTCAATGCCCTTTGCCTTCAGCGCCTCGACAACGCCAAGCGCCATTGCGTCGTTGTTGCAGATAACGGTATCGTACTCAACGGTGTCAACCAACGGAGAAATCTGATCCATCGCGGTTGCGCGGTCATATTCGCCAACGAGGTCAGCGGTTGCCGGAATTGGGTTGATGCCGTTGTCCTTCAGCGCCTTAATCGCGCCTTCGGTACGCTTGGTGGTGTAGACCTGGCCCAGAGTGCCGCACATCATGATGTACTTGACGTCGGTCTTGCCCTGATCCTTAAAGTATTTCGCCAGATATTCGCCTTGATAATAGCCCGAAGTATCCTCGTCCGACCATACGCCGCAGACATTTTCATCGAACTGGGAATAAACCGATTCATCCAGCGAGCGGTTTACAAAAACAACCTTCATATCGCCGGCCGCGTCAATGCACTGCTGCGCGGTTTCCGGGTCCACGATGTTGATGATGACCGCGTCCTCGCCGTTGTTGCGCGCAGTCTCGATGTACTGCAGCATTTTGCTGGTGTCAAACTGCGCGTCCTGCGTGGTCATGTTAATTCCCATATCCTTGGCTGCGTCCTTGCAGCTTGCCTCCAGTGTGCTCATGAACTCATCGCGCGACGCAATGATCATGGTCATGTTGAGGCCGCCGTCTCCGCCGCCCGATTTTGCGGCCGAGCCGGAGCCGCTTGCCGCAGGCTTGTCGCCGCCGCAGCCTGCCAGCATCGTTACGCTCATTGCCGCAGCCGCCAGGGCCGCCAGAAGTCTTCTTTTTTTCATGTCTTCTACCTCTCTTCTCAGTTTTTCTATTTCTCATGCACACTTGCATGCAGAGACGAAACAGGTTGGGACATCCGTCCCGGGAAATCATCTGTAGACCTTCGCCAATTCTTCGCGGGCAATCTGCACCCAGCGGGAAGCGTTTGCAGGGTGTCTTCTATGTATTTTGGAACGAGCAATCAAACAGCAAGATCAATTAATGGTTTTTCAGCTACCGGTTTTGCGCTGCATCTGCGTTTTGCATTCTTGCGCAATCGGCACGCTGTTTGGCGACCATCCGGTCGGTTGTTTTGCGTGATTTAAGGATATCACAATCTTTTACATGTTGCAATCAAAATAATAAGTTGATTTCGCGTTTTTTGTGCAATTTTTATAATGCAATTTGACTTAAAATCGTCCGTCTCCTTTAAGCACCCTGCACAATTTTTTTCATTGACGCTCGCTTTTTTCGAAAATGAATTTCGTAAAAATGACCTTTTTTCGTCGTGCAAGTCAATTTTTTTAAGAAATTATAATAGCAAGAATAGAAAATGAATGCAATTTTTCAAAACGCAAGTACAATTTTTCTAGTTGCCTTTTCACCGAACAAATGATATGATAAAATTATGGAAAAAAGGAGGTGTGCGCCTTGCGTATCAGCGGAACCGAACCCGGCGTCATGACCGGATCTGAATACTTTTTTCATGAAATCTCAGAGACTACCCTGCTGCTGCACTACTACATCGCCATGTGCGGCCATTATTACTGCGAAACAGGCTACCGCGTGCGCGGCCAGCAGGTTGACCGGATTGTTGCCATGTACGTCGAACAGGGTGAATTATGCGTGGATTATCAGGGCAAACATTACGTTGCGCCGTCCGGCAGTGTGATCCTGATTGACCGCAACGAGCCTCACCACTACTACACGGAGCGCTATGCCGAGTTTTACTGGATGCACATTGGCGGCTGCAATTCCTCCGAGCTGTGCAGCTACCTGACCCAGCACTGCGGCGCGGTGTTTCAGGTCAGCGGCGGCGCGCGCATCGGCGCGATCATGCGCGCCATTCTCAGCCAGTTTAAATGCAACAAAACGCCAGTTGCATCCGAGCTTTCCTACCAAATTCATGAGATTCTTTGCCGCCTGATGCCCGACGCGGCCGAGCCTCAAAATGAGGGCAACAACGCTGTACAGCGGGCCGTCAGCTTCATCCGCAGTAACCTGACCAGCCGCAGCCTGACCCTTTCGGCCATCGCAGGATCGGTGGGTCTCAGCACCTCATACCTCATTCGGCTGTTCCAGCGCGAGCTTGGCTGCACCCCCCACGAGTATGTTATCCAGCTTCGTATGGAGCACGCTAAATATATGCTCAAAACCTCCTCAATGCCGGTCAAAAAGATTGCGGAGGACAGTGGCTACGGCAGTTCGTCCAGCTTTGTCAGCGCATTTACTGAAAAGGTCGGTATTTCGCCCCAGCAATACCGCGAACTTCCCCTTGGATAGCCATCGCCCCCGCCGGGATCCCGGCGGGGGCGGTTGAGGCTGTCGAAAAACTATGTTTTTCGAACAGCCTTCGATCGAAACCACGCTTTCGATCGAGTATTCCGGCGGCTGCGCGCGCCCTTACGGGCACACTTGCCGTCGGTTTGTATAAAAACCCACGCACATGTCGCGGGTTTTTATGGTTTTCGCCGCAAGCGGCGAAAACCTGTTTAAAGCGCGCTGCGGCGCGAAGGACTTTTTTGACAGTCTGCATCGCCCCCGCCGGGTTCCCGGCGGGGGCGGTTTCATTTTTATTTTCCAGTTCTTTAAATTTAGAGTTTGTATTCGATCATTTCGAAAAATTATCCTCTTTTTCTCTGTGTGCATACCCATTTCTTTGTTTTTTTTCGGAGTTATATTTTTTGGAAGCCATTTTTTCGAAATCATGTACCGAAAAAAGCAACCTTTTTTCACGTTCTTGTGCATTACCTCCAAAAAAGCAGCTTTTTTTTATGCAAAAAAACGTTATGCAACCTATACAAATTGCCAGTTTCCGCTTTGTGCACCTTAGTTGCGCCCGGCAAAAGTTCGTGTTACGATAAATGCGTTCCAAGCCAAGGGGATTTCGGCCGAAATTCATCTGCACGCAAATTTATCTGATCACAGAAGGGGAAAAAGTATGTTTATTATCGCAACTTTCGTCCTTTTTACCGTGCTGGTCGCCGTTATCTCCTGGTATAAGACCCGCGACGATAAACTGGACTCACAGGAAGGCTACTTCCTCGCCGGCCGCGGCTTGAGCGGCCTGGTTATCGCCGGCTCTCTGGAGCTCACCAATCTGTCCACCGAACAGCTTGTTGGACAGACCGGCCAAAGCTACGCCACCAACATGGGCGCCATGAACTGGTCGGTTGCCTCGGCATTTGCGCTGCTATGTCTCGCCATGGTGTTCCTGCCGCGCTATCTTAAGGCGGGCATTACCACCATCCCGGAGTTTCTCGAGCAGCGCTATGACGCGACCGTCAAGCGCATCATTTCGTTCCTTTTCCTGCTTGGCTATCTGCTGACCTACCTGCCGACCGTCCTCTATTCGGGTGCGCTGGCCTTCAACCGCATTTTTAATATCGACCAGCTTCTCGGCATCACCCAGTTTCAGGCGATTGCCATCCTGTGCTTCGGCATCGGCGTCATCGGCGCGATTTACGCGATTTTCGGCGGCCTGAAAGCGGTCGCAGTTTCCGATACCGTCAACGGGGCCGGCCTGCTGATCGGCGGCTTCCTTGTCCCGGTCCTCGCCATCTGCATGATGGGCGGCGGCAGCTTTATCGCGGGTATCAAAGATTTTGTCGCCAATGTGCCGGCCGAAAAGTTTAACTCTATAAACCCCGCGAATGCGCTGCCCCCCATGGTTCCATGGCCGGTGCTGTTCCTCGGTATGACCTTCAATAACCTGTTCTACTGGTGCACCAACCAGTCCATCATCCAGCGTGCGCTGGCCGGCAAAAGCCTCGCGCATTCCCAAAAAGGCGCCATCTTTACCGGTTTTCTCAAGCTGGTCGACCCATTTTTTATCACCATCTGCGGCCTGCTCGCCTTCCGTTTTTTTGGCGGCAGCCTGATGGACAACACCGACGCGGCCTACCCGATGCTGGTTTCCCATGTGATGCCGCAGTGGCTGCTCGGCTTCTTCGCCGCCGTGCTGTTCGGCGCGATCCTGTCCTCCTTCAACTCGGCGCTCAACAGCTGCGTCACCCTGTATACGCTGGACTTCCATCGCCCGCTGTTTAACAAAACCTGCGACGACGCGCATCTGGTCAGAGTCGGCAAAAAGTTTGGCACCGTCCTGGCCGTCATCGCGATCGTTGTTGCCCCATTCGTCATCAACGCGCCCAGCGGCCTGTATGACTTCCTGCAGGACTGCTTTGGCTTTTACTCCATGCCGATCCTTGCCACGGTACTGTGCGGCTTCTATTCCAAGCGCATCCCGGCCCTTGCGCCCAAGGTCACGCTGGTTTCCCACGTCGTCCTGTATGCCCTGAGCCACCTGCTGCCGTACATTGGCATTCATGTCCATTATCTGTGGATCCTGTCCGTCCTGTTTATTGTGGATATGATCCTTATGATGGTTGTCGGCAAGCTCAAGCCCCGCGATACCGATTTCATTTTGGAGGATGTCGGCGCAGTTGACCTGACCCCGTGGAAGTATGCCAAGCCCGCCAGCATCCTGTGCATGATCTGCATGCTGGCTGTTTACTGGCTGTTCTCCCCTCTCGGCCTGGCATCCATGCTTTAAATCCTCAGGCGCGGCGCTCTTTTCCATCTGGCGCCGCCCCTTAAAAAATCCGGCCGCTTTGCGGCCATGACTTAGAAAGGAACCGTGAAACACATGAACGTTGATGAATTCGTAGGCGCAAACCGCATCGACCAGGGCCAGGGCGGCAACCTGATGGTACACGGCTGGCAGGCCGGGCAGTGCGTGGTATCCGATCACGACCGCACCATCCTGCAGGAGCTTGGCCGCCGCCTGAGGGAACTGGCCGAACGCCCTTATGAGCAGGAAAAAAAGGCGCTCTGGGTGGCGCACAACGGCCTTAAAACCGAGCAGCCGGTCATCTTCATCGACTGCGAAAACGGCTGGAATGAAATTTTCCCATGGGATAAGGCCATCCAGTGCGAAGGCGAGATGGCGCAGGACTGGGAAATGTGGCTGCGCAAAGAGATCTACTGGGCCGATACCATGAAGGACGACAAGGTGGTCGAAGCCAAGTTGTACCTCCCCTACCACGCCGTCGACACCGGCTGGGGCATTGAAGAAGAGCGCGTCGGCGACCCGACCAAGGGGGAAGCCTATGTTTGGAAATCCCCATTTGCGGATATGGAGGAGGAGTTCGAGGAGCTGGATCTCAAAGAATACATCAAGACCCCGGAAATCCACGTGGACTGGGAGGCGTCAAACAAGGCGTTTGAGCTCGCAAAAGACGTTTTTGACGGCATCCTTGAAATTGAATTCCGCCACAAGTGGTGGTGGTCGCCCAACCTGTCGCTCTCCTATTGCAACCTGCGCGGTATGGAGAACATGATGTGCGATTTCTACGATTATCCGGATCAGGTGCACGCCATGATGCGTCTGTTCACGGACGGCTATCTGAAGAAGTTTGACTACCTCGAGAAGAACGGCCTGCTGCCGAACAACTGCGAGAGCATGTACATCGGCTCGGGCGGCGTCGGCTTTACCGACGAGCTGCACGGCGTACCGGGCCAGGTCAAGCTGATGGACATGTGGGGCTTCAACGAAGCGCAGGAGACCAGCGAGGTTTCCCCGGAAATGATCAGGGAATTCTTCCTGCCTTATCAGCATGAGCTAGCGTCCTGTTTCGGGCTCAACTATTACGGCTGCTGCGAGGGCCTCGACAAACGCTGGGAGTACGTCAAGGAAGCCATCCCGCGCCTGCGCCGCGTTTCGGTCAGCCAATGGGCCGACCGGAAAAAGATGAGCGACATTTTAAAGGGCGACTATGTTTACTGCTACAAGGTCAGTCCCACCGACATTGCAGTGCCGCACCCGGATGAAGATTACATCCGTAAAAATCTGCACGAGATGCTTGCCGATTGCAAAGCGCACGGCAATATTGTCGAACTGCTCATGAAAGACAACCACACGCTCGGCCACAACCCTGCAAACGCTTCCCGCTGGGTGCAGATTGCCCGCGAAGAAGTGGCGAAGGTCTATGGCTGAGACTCCATAACCCCATTTTTTTCTTTCTCAAAAGGGTTTCCATTGCCTCGGGAACCCTTTTTGATTGCACAAAAAATCCCCGTTCCAATGAAACGGGGATTTTTTTACCGGGGCTCCAGGCCCTCAAACAGCACTTCAAGAATTTGCTGCATGGTGCATTCACTAGGGGAAATGAAGGAAAACGATACGCTGGCCAGCAGCAGGGCTGCAGCGCCCGGGTCAATTTTCTCCGAGACCTCCCCGCGCGCGACCGCACGCCGGGTCGCCCGCGAGATTCTTGCAATGATGAAGTCACGGAACCGTTCCGCCCGGCCATGGACAGCTTTGAATACTGGTTGATCGCCGCGCAGGGTCATCATCCCCACCCCGGCTCTGGTGATCATGACGCGCATAAATTGCAGATAACGGCATACCATTTCCCGGAAACTGGTGTCCGCTGTGAAAATGCGTTCCAGTTCGGCGCACGCCTGCTCCAGCACCCAGTCCACAACCGCCTCCAGCAGGTCGGTCTTGGATGGAAAATATTCATAAATTGTGGATTTGCCAATACCGGCGCGCCGCGCGATGTTTTCCATGCGTGCGCGGTCGTAGCCGCTTTCGCAAAAATCCTCACAAGCAGCCTTCAGGATATCCGCACGGCGGGTTCCCCGAATTCCGGTCACGGCGCAGCCACCTCCTCCGGAAGCTGTGCGCCGGGAATGTCGTCATGCGGATCCTGCGGCGGATGCTTTCGCTGAAAACGCGCCGTCAGGCTGTCAATCAGCGAATAGTATACCGGGGTGAAAACCAGCGTCACAATGGTCGACAGAATCATACCTGCAATCATGACAATCGCCATGGGGCGCATCATCTCCGAACCTTCTCCGGTATCCACAATCATAGGCACCATACCAAGGATGGTTGTCATCGCGGTCATGAGCACCGGGCGCACACGGCGCGGGCAGGCGTTGAGGATGGCGTTTTCCTTGTCCTCGCCATAGTGCTTGCGGCGGGTTTCGATATAGTCAATGAGGACGATCGGCGAGTTTACGACCGTGCCGGCCAGGATGATGACGCCGAGCAGAGAGACCATGGAGATCTTGCTGCCGGTAAGGCCGAGACACAGGGTTGAACCGAACAGCGAAACCGGCAGGATCATCATGATGATGACCGGCATGACGAAGGACTCAAACTGGCTGGCGAGGATGAAGTAGACGAGCGCAAGCGCGACGGCCAGCGCGGTCAACAGCGAACTGAACGATTCCACCATATCCTCCATCTCGCCGCCGCTTTCCAGCGTGACGCCCTGCGGCATCTCATAATGATTGAGAATCTCCTGCACCTGCTGGTTGAGGCCCACAGTGTCTTCCGAAAGGCTGTCGCCCTCGATCGTAATGGTACGGGTCTGGTTTTCGCGCGCGATGGTCTGCGGCGCCAGCTCGGTGGAAACGTCTGCAACCAGGCTCAGCGGCACCGAGCCGCCGGTCGAGGTCGGCACAAGCATGGCCTTGAGAGCGTCGAGGTTCGCCTTGGAGACCTCGTCGCCGCGCACGGTGATGTCGTATTCATCGCCGCTGATCTTGAGCGTGGTGGAAGTCGAGCCATAGATCTGGCCGCGCACCGCCGAGCCAATCGTCGCGGCAGTCAGCCCAAAGCGGGTCGCGTTGTCGCGGTTGATCTTGACGCTGACGCGCGGCTCCTCGTCGGATGCGGAAGAACTGACCTCAATCGCGTCCGGCAGGGCCGAGATGCGATCGACAAGCTCATCGCCAGTGGCCACCAGCTCGTCATAATCATCCCCCGACAGCGTCAGGCTGATGGCGCTGCCCGACATGGAACCCGTGGTCGAGGATGTGGAGACCGACAGGTCGCAGCCCGCGATATCGGCAAGGTTTTCACGCAGCGCGTTTGCAATCTCCTGTGACGAGCGGTCGCGGTCCTCCAGATCGACCAGCATCACCGTGACGCTGCTGCCGCTGGACATCAGGCTGGAGCTGGCGCCGGTACTGTAGTACAGGGTATCCAGCTCGGGCACCGTGTCCTCGACAATCCGAGCGATTCGATCCTCGATGGCTGCGGTCTCCTCCATTTCCGAACCAATCGGCATCCCAACGTCAATCGAGATCTGCCCCTGATCCATCTCCGGCGACAGCTCAAAGCCGGACATGGCTGTGCCAATGAGTGCGACAACCACAAATGCGACCGAAACGATGAGCGTCAGCAGGCGCTTATGCAGCAGGAAGCGCAGCAGGCTGGTATATTTGCGCATAAGCGGCTTGTGTCCAAGATCGCCCTGATCGTTCGTCATGCGCAGCTTGCGCTTTCCGCGGTCGAGCGTGATGTAGCACATCAGCGGCACGAAAGTCAGCGCGATAAACAGCGACGCGCCCAGCAATGAGCAGATCGTGATACAGAACTCACGGAACATCATGCCGACCATACCGTCGGCCAGGCCAATGGGAAGGAAGACCGCGATGGTAGTCAGGGTGCCGCCGACGATGGACAGCGACACCTCGGCCGCGCCCTTGGTACATGAATCCCAGCGGCTAAAGCCATCTGAACGAAAACGGAAAATATTCTCCAAAACAACGATGGAGTTATCCACGATCATGCCAACGCCAAGCGCCAGGCCGCCGAGCGACATCATGTTCAGCGTGATGCCAAGCGCGTTCATAATGAGGAAGACCGAAACGATACACACCGGCATCGAGACCGAAATGACCGCGGTCGCGCTCAGGTCGCGCAGGAATACAAGCAGAACGATGGCGGCAAAGACGACGCCGACGACGATGTTCTGGATGGTGTTATCGACCGTCATATTGATGTAGTCCGACTGATCCATCAGCAGGGTGTAGTTGATGGCCGGGTTGCCCGAGGCCAGCTCTTCCATGGCTGCGTGGGCACTCTCGGCAACCTTTACGGTGTTGGTGCCAGACTGCTTGGTGACCGAGATCATGATGCACGGCTCGCCATCTACCTTGGCGATTGACTCCTGATCCTTTGGCTTCATTGTGACCTTGGCGATCTCGCCGAGACGCACGCTGCCGCCGGTCGGCAGGAGAATGAGGGCGTTTTCTACATCCTCGGCCGCGCTGTATTCGCCATCCACGCGCACGGACAGCTTCTGAGTGCCGTTCTGCACCTCGCCAGCCGGCATGGCGACGTTGTCGGCGGCCAGCATCTGGCCAATGTAGGACAACGAGATGCCGTAGCCCTCGCAGCGGTCGGTATAGGCCTCAATGGCCACCTCGTTTTCATAGCCGCCCGTGACCTCGACCGACGCCACGCCGTCGATGCGCTCCAGGCGCGGGGCGATGTCATCGTCCGCGATGGACTGCATCTGCGCCAAATCGTTGCCCTTAAGGCCGATCATGACAACCGGCATGGAATCCATATCCATCTTGAGGACCGTCGGCGAATCGGCGTCATCCGGCAGGGTGGACTTGATGCGGTCGATCTTGTCGCGCATATCAATCAGCGTCTGGTCCATGTCTGTGCCATAGTCGAACGTCACGATGACCAGCGACATATTTTCCTGTGAAGTCGAACGCAGGGTATCCAGGCCGGCAAGGCTGGCGCAGGCCGACTCAACCGGCTTGGTGACCAGGTTTTCAATCTCCTCCGGACCGGCGCCCGCGTAGGTGGTCATGACGAGCGCCACCGGCAGGTCCATATCCGGCATAAGCGCCAGCGGCAACGCGCCGAAGCTCATCGCGCCAAAGATAACGACCATGACGAACGCCAAGATGGTCATGACACGGTGCTTGATACAAAAGTCTGCGATTTTCATGCGTCATCCTCCCCGGATACAACGCGCACAAGGCTGCCGTCGGAGAGGTAGCTCTGTCCCTTAACCACCAGGGTCTCGCCGCCGGCAAGGCCTTCGGTCACTTCGGTGATGCCGTCGCCAACCAGGCCGGTTGTAATGATGACCTTTTTCGCCCACGGGCCGTCGCCCACGCCCACGTCGCTCTTCTTTTCATCGGTTTCCGGGCGTTCGTCGGTCGTGATGAAGACATACTGGGTATCTCCGTCGGTGAGAATCGCTTCGGTCGGTACATAGACCGCGTCCGCTCGCTGGTCGGTATACAGAATCACGTTTGCAAACGTACCGATGGCCGGCTTCATGTCCGCAGGCAGCGTCAGTGTGATATCATACAGTTTGGTCTGCGCGTTTGCCGCGGCCGCAATGGTTGCAATCGTTGCATCGAAGGGGTCGGCAGATACCGACTGGACCGTCACCGTCGCTTTGTCGCCAATGTGCAGGCCGGGGAGGATGGTTTCGCTGACCGATACCGTCACTTCGATGTTGCCACCCTCCGCGATCACAACCGCAGGCTGTGCCTGCGCCGCCATGCCGCCGCGCTCAATGTTGACGTTTGTCACCAGGCCGGAGCACGGCGCAGTCACCGTGCCCTGCCCTGCCTGCGCTTGGATCTGATCCATTGAAGCCTGGATCTGCGCGAGCGAAGCCTGCTGGGAGGCCTGCGCCTGCTTGACGCCCACCTGTGCCTGCTGCAAGGAGGCCTGCGCCTGCTGCACGCCCTGCGAAGCGGTTGTCAGCTGCTGATCGGACGCCGCGCCCGCCTCATGCAGCGCCTTGGTATTTTCGTAGGCCGTGTTCGCCTGATCAAGCGCAATCTGCGCATTCTGTACGCCGAGCTGCGCGGTGGCAATCGCCTGGTCGGTGGTGGCCTTGGTGGCGTTGTAGCTCTGCTGGAGCGAGCTGTAGGTGCTCGTCACCGTGGACGTATCCACCTGGAACAGCACCTGCCCCTGCGCGACCGTGTCCCCCGCCGCGACATTGAGCGCCGTGACGTTGCCCGCGAGCAGCGGGAACACCTGCACCGAGTTTTTGGCCGTCACTGTGCCGGCCAGGGACGACTGGGCCGCCATTTCGCCGGTGGCAACCTCCTGCACCTCCACCGCAGTGCCCTGCACGGTTTCCTCTTCGGATGTGTCGCCCTTTTTGCCGCAGCCGGCCATGCCGGCAAGCAGCAGGCAGGCCAGCACGCCCGCCACAATACGTTTTTGCTTCATATTCCATTTTCCTCCGGTTCTGTATCGAAAAATCTATTGGATAGCAGATTAGCTCATCACACCGCGTTTGGCCCACTGATAGGTATGATATGCGGTAAACAGCTCGATCTTTGCGGTCGCTTCCGCCTGCTCCGCGTCGGCAAGGCTGTCCTTCGCGGTTTCGTATTCATTTTTCGAAAGCGCACCGCGCTGATATTGCAGCTCGCTGACTTTGAAATTCTTGGCCTCCTGCGTCGCGGAAGCCACGGCGCTGTCGTACAGGGTACTCTTGTCCTTGACCGCATGGTACAGCTGCCGGAACGAATTCGTCACCGTTTCCTTCTGTGCCGCAAGATCGATTTTGGCGGCCTCGATGGCGTGCATGGTGGTCGTTTTGTTGTCCTCATAATCGTCGTTTGCCGACCGCACCGCGTCTTCCTTCTCCCAGATGGAGTAGCTGTTTTTGAGGGCCTCAGCCAAATCCTTCTCGTAATCCATCGCTGCGATCTGAGCCGCTGTGACGTCCGGCAGGCTGCCAACCTCCACCGTTTCGCCCACACCGTAGCCGCACAGGATGGCGAGGCTGTTTTTGAGGCTCTGCCGCTGGGTAATCAGGGTCTGGCGATTGGCGCTCAGGCTTTCCCGCTGTGTCTGCAATGCCAGCAGGTCGAGCTGAGTGGCCGCGCCCAGGCGGATCTGAGCCTGAACGGTGGCAATGCTGCGGTCGAGCGCCGCGAGGTTGCGGTCGAGCTCTGCAACCGTGTTGTCCAGCGTCTTGAGAGAAATATAGGAGGTCTCCGCACCCATGACAATCTGATCGGCCGCGTTGCCGAGCTGGCGCTCGGTGCTGTTGTAGGTCACTTTGAGATCGTCCTCGGCATCATCCTCGCTGTCCCCAAGCTCTTTATAGGAACTCTGTACCGATTTCAGCGAAGCTTCGAGCGAGGATTTCTGCGCGCGCAGCGTGCGGATCAGGGCGTCGTTCTTGCCGTCGTCGTTGTCGGCCTGTAATCTTTTGATCGATTTTTCCAAATCCTTAATCTGATCCTGATAACCGGCAATCTGCTCTCCCAGATTTGCATACTGCTCAATATAGCTCTCGCCCACGTCGGTAGCGCCCACGCCGGCGAGCGTCTGGTGGAACGCCTGAATCGAGGTGTTTTTTGCGCGCACCACGCGCTCCACATCAGAAAAGGCCAGCGTGCTGCCCTGAACGCCCGGAGCCGCCGTGCTGTCCACCCGGCTGGACACGCGCTGCAGCGCAGCGGCGGCCGTCATGCAGACCGCGGCGCCGGGCGCGGCGGCTATCGCCTGCGCAGGCGCGCACAGGCCTGCGGCCAGCGCGGCCGCCAATACGGCGCCGGTGATTCTTTTGTCCATATGTAATGCCCTCCTCTTTATGAACCCGTCGAAATCAGGCCTTTTTTCGCCCATTGATAGGTTTGATATGCTGAAAGCAGGTTTATTTTTGCAGTGGTCACCGCATCCTGCGCCTCTGCCAGATCGTCCTGCGCCTGCTGATAATCCAGCTTCGAAAGTGTGCCAAGCTCATATTTTACACGGCTCACCTCCAGATCAGACGCTGCCTTTTCAGCGGCCGATTCGGCCGCGGTTACCAGCCGCTGCTTATTCCCCACGGCATCATAAATCTGCCGGAACCCGGCAGTGAGGCTTTCCTCGGCCGCGGCCAGCTCTGCCTGCGCAGCTTCGTAGCTTTCGGTCGTCCCGCTGATGTTGTTGTCCTTTTTATTTGCCGCCGTGCGCACAGCATCCTGTTTCTGCCAGAGCGTATAGCTGTTTTTCAGCGCTTCGTCGAGGTCGGCCTCATATTTCATTTTATTGATGTCGCGCGCCCCAATTTCGGGCAGGCCGGATGGCTCAATCACCGTATCTGCGCTGTAGCCGCACATCAGCGCCAGGCTGGACGCCAGGCTATTCCGCTGGGTTTCCAGGGTCTGGATGTTTGCGGCAAGCTTGATGCGCTGGGTCTGCGCGTTTTCATAGGTCAGTGAACTGATCATCCCCCGGTCGGCCTGGATCTTGAGCACGGCAAGCCGGCGGTCCAGCGCATCCAGCGTACGCACTAGCCCGCCATGTGTATATTCCAGAGTTTTGATGCCGATCATCATGCTTTCCGCGCCGGAACACAGCTGATCCGCCGCATAGCCTGCCTGTTTGCGCAGGCTGTATGCCGCCTCGTCGTAAGCGTCCTGCGTGGCCTCCGCAACAAGGGGCAGGCTGGCCAGCGTACCGCTCAGGCTGTTCACGTTGTTTTGCAGCACCTTGATCTGCTCCTGATAGGTTATGTACAGCGGATCGGTTTCCTCCAGCCCCTTGCAGGCGTCCTTGAGGGACTGGATCATGGCCTCATACCCCTGTACCGCGCCCTGAATCTGGCTGACATCCTGCGAGGCGGCCGACATCGACCCCAAGCTGGCGACCATTTTTTGCAGGGATTTAATGGTCGGGTTATTTTCCCGCACTGTGCGCTCCAGGCCGGTCAGCCCCATGGGCTTGGACTGCTGCACCGGCGGCGCAGACGGTGCGCCCGCCGTATCCGCAGCCGTGCGGACGGCAAACAGCAGCGCTGCGGTACCTCCCAGCGTCCCGGCAGCCTGCGGTCCGCCCGCTGCCTGCGCGGGCGCGCAGGCTCCTGCCGTGAGCGCTGCCGCCAGCGCTGCGCTGATCACTTGCTTTTTCATAGAACCTCCACTTGAAACGCCGCCCGATCCCAGGCGGCCGGTATCATCTCTCAAATACCATACAGTTTTCCATTCGCCGACCGGCTGGTCGGTCGGAAGCATGATTCATTATACGGCTCTGTTTTTTTATTGTCAACCCCCACAAAAATTTATTCACAATTTCGTTTCAAATTCCCAAATCCGGGCGCAAAAAAGACAGGCGTGCAAAGCGCCTGTCTTTTTTTGGATTATTCCGGAATGCCGCCGTTTGGGTAAAGAATGACGCGGGTGGCTTGCTTCTTCATCAGCAGCTCTATGCCGCGGCCGATCTCTGTGAGCGGCATACGGTGGGAAACGAACTGCGCCAGCCCAAGCCGTTCGTCCTCCAGCAGCGCAATTGCGGAAGGAAAGGCCTTGCCGAGCACGCCCATAATCTGGATTTCCCTGGCTGTCACCAGCGACGGCGGGATTTCAGCACGGGCGTGCTCGTTGTAGCCAAACAGCAGGACGCGGCCGCGAGTATGCAGCAGGTGAACCGCTTCGGTAAGCACCGAACCTGCGCCGGCTGCATCGATCACAATGTCGGCAGGTTCGTCCCAGTGCGCGAAAAGCGCCTCCTCTACCCCGCCGTCCTTCATGTCGATGACAAATTCAGCGCCGCAGCGCTTGGCCTCCGCGATGCGTGCCGCGCCCTTGGCAACCACGGCGAGATGCTTGACGCCATAGGCCTTCAATGCCCGGATGAAGGTCAGGCCGATCGGGCCCGCCCCATAGAGCAGGATATGGTCGGTCGGTTTTGGGCTCAGCATCTCAATGCCGCACAGGATACAGGCAAGCGGTTCGGCCTGCGCCGCCGCGTCCGGGTCAATGTCCGCAGGCACGCGATGGAGCTGGCTGGCTTCCACGACCACATACTGCGCGAACGCGCCGTCGCAGGTCTGGCCGTAATGCCGTTTTTCTGAGCACAGGTAGCCCATCCCGTGCCGGCATTCCCAGCATTCGCCGCATGGCACGCACGGATCGACGACCACAGTATCGCCCGCCCGGTACCGTCTTACATCGGCGCCGGCCTCGACGATCGTGCCGTAGAATTCATGGCCAAGTACAATGCCCGTGGGGATTTCGAGTCCAGGCGGTACGCGCAGCGCGTGGAGGTCGCTGCCGCAGATACCAGCGGCCCGGACTTGGATCAGCACCTGATCGGGACGCCGGATTTTGGGAATTTCGACCTCCTGAACCTCCAGCACGCCGTTGCCTTTGAAAACTGCCGCCTGCATGGTTTCCATTTTGATCACCTCTACCTACCCATTCTAACATCTGCACTGGAAATATACAAGCGGATTGTTGCGGTTTCCCGCATCTGGCTTTTACATTCCTGCGGTCAGTTTATGGTGATGGTTTTAACCGTCTCATGTCCCGCGCGGTCAAGCGCATAGAACGTATAAATCCCGCTGCTGCTGACCGCAAACACCGTGACCCCGCTGCCGTTTCCCGTGAAACGCTCGCCGACCGCACCGCCTTCAAATTGCGCCGCGCTCAGGATACCGGAAGCATACGCTGTTGTTTTCAGGTCGCCGTCCGCATCGGTGACCTGCACGATGAGGTATTGCCGCCCGTGCCGGCTGGCCAGCTGTGCGGAAATCACCGGCGCGCTGGACGACGCGGCCGCTTCGGTTTTTGTCCATTCCGCGCCGGACAGCCCTCCATCATATGACAGCGCCGCGGCAAGATCCAGCATGCCGCCGGTCACGGTTTTCCCGCTCAGGCCGTCCAGCGGGCACGCCGAGGACAGCAGCACCGTTTTTACATCGGCCAGCGTAATATTGTCAAAGTAGGAATACACCATCGCGGCCGCCGCGCTGACCATAGGCGCTGCCATGGATGTGCCGGTCATATAACTGTACGTATTCCCGGGTGTGGTACTCAGGATATAGGAGCCGGGCGCCGCGAGATCGACCGAAGCGGCGCCATAGTTGGAGCTGCTGTGCAGCGTGCCGTCGTAGTTCAGGTTGGCGACCGAAATAATATTGTCGAGGCTGTAGCTGGCCGGGTAACTCGGCGACGTATCGGTGTCCGCGCCATCGTTGCCCGCCGCCACGACGAACAGCATATTGGAAGCCGCCATCGCCTGATAAAGCGCGCGGTCATCCTGATCGGTTCCCAGGCTCAGGTTGCAGATCTTGGCGCCATTGTCCTCGGCATACCGGATCGCCTGGATGATGGACGCTGTGGTTCCGCTGCCATCCTTACCGCCGAGGGCCTTCACCGCCATAACCTTGACATGTTCCCCTTGCGCCAGCCCGGCAATCCCCACGCCGTTGCCCGACTCCGCGGCAATCGTACCCGCGCCATGAGTGCCGTGGCTGTCGTCGCTGCCCGTGTACACCTGATTGTTTCCGGAATAAAAATTCCAGCCGTAAACATCATCTACATAGCCATTTCCATCGTCGTCGATGCCGTTGCCCGGGATTTCATCGGTGTTCACCCAGATATTGTCCGCCAAATCCTCATGCGTATAGTCGACGCCTGTATCCACAAGCGCTACAACCACATCCCGCTTGCCTCCGCTATACAGGCTCCATGCTTTTTCGGCGTTTACATCGACGCCTGCCGTGGCCGTGGTATTGCTGTCATCCGCCGTGGCGGAAAACCAGTGAAACCCGCTGCGGTGCTGCGGCGGCATCCAATGCCACGGTGCACTCGGTTCCTCAAACGGGTCGTCAAACACCGGATATTCATTTTCCTGCTCCTCCATCTGGAAGGTGCCGTCGTTATCCAGCGCCCATTGCTCGCCTGCAAGCACATCGTCTACCGAAAGCTCGGTATTCCCATACGAATAATTTGGCTGCACAAACATGACATTTTTATCGGCTGCCAACGTTTTCAGCCCGTCGGCCAGCGCGTCTTTGCTGTCATACGTCATGACGTCAAAGCTGCCGTCCGCATACATCACCAGCGCCTGATGATTTTCATAAGCGGACAAGTCCTCGGTCGCCAGCACGCCGGCCGTACGGTCGAGCGGCACCGTTTCCGGTTCGGCTGCCGCCTGTGCGGACGCAAGGCTTTGCGTCCCAAGCAGCAGCCCCAACAGCAGCGCCATCGTTTTTCGTTTGTCCATTGTATTTCGCCTCCTAACACGGGTTTTTCCGGTCTATTCAATTTACCATTGCAAGCTGAAAAGAACTTAAATTACCCGATGAAGATTGTGTGAACAGCCTTATCCGTTTGCAACCCTGCGCGACCGCAAGGACCGTATGAGCATGTATTCCGGACTGGAAGTCCGTGTGCCGTTCTGCGACCACCGGATTGTCGAGTATGCATACAATATGCCATGGCATCTCAAAGCCTGGGAAGGCCGGGAAAAGGGAATTGTACGCAAAGCATTTGAGCGCGACCTGCCCGAGGAGATTGTCTGGCGCAAAAAGTCGCCGTACCCAAAAACCTTTTCCCCAGAATATACAGCGCTGACTGCTTCCTACGTGCGGCAGATCCTGCAAGACGATCATTCGCTGATCCCGCAGCTATTCCGCCGGGAGGCTGTAGAAACCCTGCTTGCCGATCCGGACGCCATGCCGGAACCCTGGTACGGCCAGCTTATGCGCGGGCCGCAGGTATTCGCTTATCTGATTCAGCTCGACCGGTGGTTTAAAAAGTATCATATCCGGCTTGTATGAGGCATATAAAAAAGAGAGCCTTCCCCGCAAAGGGAAGGCTCGGTTTCACGTGAAACATCAGTGTTTCTTGGCGCTAAACCATTCGGTGAGCGCATCCACGATCACCTGATGGTCGTCCAGATGGGGCAGGCCGGAAACGGCGATGACGCCGACCGCCCCTACACCGCGGACATTGAGCGGGAACCCTCCGCCGCACATGGCGAACTTCATGGGTTCCAGACGTTCGTTTTCCATCGTCAGGCCATTCTGCTCAAACTCCGCCCAGACACGCAGCGAAGATTTTCCAAACTGGTTGACGGTGTTCACCTTACGTGCCAACCAATCGACATTGTGCCGTCCCGCGCCTTCGGCCACATGCTGGAACACGCGCAGGCCATTGATTTCAATGGCAATCGCCACGCCCTGTGTGTACCGTCTGGAAGTCTCACACAGCATCAGGCCGAGCTTCAACGCATCCTCCCGGCTGAATGAAAAAAACTGAAAGCGCTCCTCCTGCACGGTGCAGGAATCAATAATCGTTTTGTGATCCATAGTTCTTGTCCCCTTTCTCCGCAAACCGGCTTCCCGATCCTTTTCATACCTTCATTATAAGTGTGTCTATGCAAAAACGCAATGTACATCTTTCTAAATTTTTCAAAGGAGTGATTTTTCAATGCCTGACCCGCGCAATACCGCGACCGGCTATCTGGTGGTTGCGGTTTCAACCGCCCGCAACGCTCTGCCGCTTGAAAACGCCCTTGTTACCGTGTCTGCCGTAGATAATAATGGGGTTGCAGAGCTGCTCTTCACCACCCGTACCAACCGCTCCGGTAAAACCGCCCCGCTTCCCCTGCCCGCGCCGCCGCTGGATAATTCCCTGGAGCCGGGAAGCACGAATCCATATTCCCGGTATGCGGTCTCGGTGGACTTGGACGGCTATCAGCCAATTTCCACCAGTGACCTGACTATTTTCGCCGATGTTGTCGCCACGCTTCCGGTATACTTAGTACCGCTCGAGGAAAACCAGCCGGTTCCCGCCACACCGGAACAACGCACACTGCCCGAGCATAGTCTCAATACGACAAAGGAGTGACCCCCTTGGCTCTGCCTTATATTCCAGAGACAATCACCGTGCATCTTGGACGTCCGGGGTCCAATGCGCGCAATGTCACCATTCCCTTCCCGGATTATGTGAAAAACGTCGCGTCATCGGAAATTTATCCTACCTGGCCGGAAAATGCAATCCGTGCAAATATGTATGCGCAAATTTCGTTTGCCCTCAACCGGGTGTACACCGAATGGTATCGCTCGCAAGGTTATGATTACGACATTACCAACTCCACCGCCTTTGATCAGGCCTATGTCCATGACCGGGACATTTTTGACAACATCTCCCGTATTGCGGATGAACTGTTCACCGATTATCTGACCCGTCCCGGATCGGTTGAGCCGCTGTTCGCCCAATATTGCAACGGCACCACAGTCACGTGCAACGGCCTAAGCCAGTGGGGCACGGTCCCGCTCGCCGAGCAGGGTATGACACCCTATGAAATCCTGACCTACTTTTATGGAGACGACTTAAACATTGTCCGTAACGCCCCGGTAGCGCCCAATCTTGGTACTTATCCGGGCCAAGCGCTGCGGCTGGGCGATACCGGCGATGATGTACGCACCATCCAGCTTCGCCTCAACCGCATTTCCACCAACTATCCGTTAATTCCCAAGATTTATCCCATTGACGGCATTTATTCCCGCCCCACAGAAGATGCGGTAAGGGTGTTTCAGCAGACCTTTGGCCTGACGGCCGACGGCATTGTTGGCAAGGCAACCTGGTATCGCATCGCTTATCTTTATACCTCGATCAAGCGACTGGCCGAACTCAACAGCGAAGGGCTGTCTCTGGAAGATGTAAGCCCAATCTATCCGGGCGCTCTGCGGCGCGGTGACAGCGGCAATGAAGTGCGGCTGATGCAGTATTATCTGAAGGTCGTCGGGGCGTACTATGAGGAAATCCCGGTGATTACCGATGACGGTTTCTTTGGCCCACAGACTGAGGAGGCGGTCATTGCCGCACAGAAACTGTTTGGCCTGACGCCGGATGGCGTGGTTGGGGAACAAACCTGGGATGCGATTTATTCGGCTTATTTGTCCATCGTGCAATCCAATCCGGAACTTACTACGCCAGAGGGAATCCCGGTATTCCCTGGGCGGTTGATGGTAGAAGGCATGTCGGGCGATGATGTGGAACAGGCGCAAACCTTCCTTTCCTTTTTGTCGCAGGTGTATCCGGAGATTCCGGAGATTCCGGTCACTGGTTATTTTGGCGAGCGAACCCGGGAAGCCGTGCTTGCAGCACAGCGGCTGTTTGGCATCCCACCCACAGGCACCATCGGGCCGGTCACATGGAACATTTTAGCCGAACGGTATGAAACCGCCGTGCTAGGTGCAGAAGTAGCCGAACAGCAATATCCGGGCTATGTGCTGCAAAATGAGGAGGGCTGATCCGATTTTGTATACCGAAGATCAGCGCCGCGCCCATGTGCGCGGCCTGCAAATGGATTTGCGTGTCATTCAGGCTGCTCTGGGGGAACCACTCCCCAAGGTCAGCGGCGTGTATGACATAGAAACCGAGCAATCGGTACGCCGGTTTCAGCGGCGGTTTGGGCTGCCGGTCACCGGCCAGACTGACCTGTCCACGTGGGACCGTATTGTGCAGGAGGCAAATCTGGTGCGCAGCCGCACTGCCCTGCCGCTTGCGGTGCGGGTTTTTCCAAGTGCTGTGCAAATTGTTGCGCTGGGCGACCGTGGACGGTTTGTCTATATTCTGCAATCAATTTTAAACGGCCTTGCCATGCAGTATCCCGATCTGCTGCCCATTCCTTATACCGGCGTTTTTGATGAACCGACCGAACGCGCGGTGCGGCGTTTGCAGCAGTCGGCCGGATTGCGCACAACCGGCCGGCTGGATGCCGACACCTGGAATGCGCTTGCGCATTTGTATTCCCATGTCGGGCTGCGGTCCGAGGATTTTTTGGACTAAAAAAAGACGCTTCTGCGTCCTTTAGCTTGTCGAAAAAGCTCCCCGCGCCACAGCGCGTATAAAATTCTCAAAAAAGTCAGGACATGTGCCTGACTTTTTTGACAACAAGAGTTTTGAAATGGCTCATTTATGCGCCTTTTCAAAACTCCCTCGCCCAGAGCCATTTATGGCGGCGGGCGTACTTGTCGAAAAACTGTAGTTTTTCGACAGTCTGAAGGACGCTTCTGCGTCCTTTTTTATGTGCCATGTCAAACCGCGTATTCGCCCGGAGTAATTGCCATCACGGTGCGCGGCGGCTCAATGAGCGCGTGCTCGTACTGAAACGGCCAGCGAATTTCCTTTGTCACGCCATAGTCATCCATTCCATCAATGGTCTCCCCGCTCTTCATCACTGCGCCGACCGCGTACAGAAGCGACGCAACACTATAAGCGTGCTTCATCACCTTATTGGGATTTAAGGTATGGAAATGGTATTGCACATCCGGCAGACCCAGCAGGTACAGGCCCACAGTATCAATCATCATATCGCTGCTCGCACCGCTGATGCTGAACAGACGGGTGTTCACGCATAGATACAAAAACCGGTCTCCCCCGCGCGCCGGGTTTTCCCTTACCTGTTCGGCAGTGACCAGCCGGCCGGATGCCGGCACAAAAACTGCAACGCAGTCCGGATACATTGCAAGCCCGGCTTCCACCAACTCGGTCAGCATTTTTCCGCGCTGTTTATATTCCATTTGAAGCGCATTGTCGTCTGCAAGGCGCACCGCATGAGTACATCTGCTCAACAAACCATTTGCATCCTTTACATTCCACATCTGGCCGCGCACAAAATCTGAAACCGTGGTATGGTCGAAAGGGCCCGGCATGCCGGCCTGCACCGCTACGCCATAGCCTGTGAGTTGATAGCGGCCCTCGTTCGGTTCCGCGCCGCCAAACCGGGCGGCCAGCGCCTGGCAGACCTGTTCCGGCTGCAAAGCATCCGGTTCCCGGTCAAACAGTAGCAACGCCTCAAAATCAGGCGCCTGCATTTCGTTTTTCTCCATGGGAGACACTTCCCTTCTTCGAGTTGTATTCATTATACGACATGCGGGTCTTGTTATGCAAGGGCAACAAAACGCTGGTTTCACGTGAAACATGGAACCGGCCGTATTCCCACACGGCAATAAAAAAACGGCTGCTGTTTTGTGCACATCCATTAGTATAGAGCATATTTAACAATTATTTGTTATGAAAATTGTACACTTTTAAATTGACAAACCGTAGACAATTTGCTATAATCCAAACTGTAGTTCTTAAATAAGTATTATGTTCCTAAATACATACAGCCGATGCTACGTAAAGGAAAGAAAACACATGTTTTTTTCGCGCGGCCAGCAGCTGTGCAGAAAGGATTAGGAAAAGAAGCTCTGCTGCAAGATTACCTGCAAGGGCGGACGGCAGAGAGTTCGACAAACGTGGGAGGAGGTTTGTTATGAAAACCATTACAGACATGATTAAGGACGTTCCGATCCCCAAAATGGTCAAAGTTCGGGAGTTGTACGACAATTCCCACATTCCCAAGGAGGAAATTGCACAAACTGTACAAAATGAGCTGGCACGTGAGGCGCTGAGCGGCCAAATCAAGCCTGGCATGCAAATCGCTATCACTTGCGGCAGCCGCGGCATTCATCACTACGCCATCATGACGCGCGCGATTGTGGACTTTGTCAAGTCCAAGGGAGCCAACCCATTCATCGTGGCGGCGATGGGCAGCCACGGCGGCGCGACTGCTGAGGGGCAGACTCAGATCTTGGCTGATTACGGCATCACAGAGGAGACTATGGGCTGCCCGGTCAAAAGTTCTATGGAGACCGTGCAGATTGGTTTATCGAATGTGCGCCATCAGCCGGTATATGTTGACAAGTATGCGTCCGAGGCAGACGGTATCCTCCTGTTCAATCGCATCAAGCCGCACACTTCGTTCCGCGGTCGATATGAAAGCGGCCTGATGAAGATGATGGCCATCGGCTTGGGCAAGCAGCACGGCGCGGAGAGCATCCATCACCAGAGTCCAGGTATCATGCACGAACTGGTCGAGGAATACGGACGTACAATCCTTGAGAATTGTCCGATCCTAGGCGGCATCGCTATCATCGAAAACGCCTACGACGAGACTTACCTGATCCGCGGCCTATCGCCCGAGGAGATCATCACCGAGGAGCCTAAGCTGCGCGACCTGTCCTATAAGACCATAGCGCGCCTGCTGTTTGACAAGTGTGATGTGCTGGTTGTGGACAAGATCGGTAAAAACATCTCGGGCGACGGCATGGATCCCAACATCTCGGGGCGCTTTGTCCAGCCCAAATACTGCTCAGGCGGTATTGAGGCCGAAAAGGTGGTTATTCTTGATCTGACCGATGAAACCCATGGCAACGCGCAGGGCGTCGGCCTGGCCGAGGTCACCACCCGCCGTCTGTTCAACAAGATGAAGCTGGAGATGACCTATCCCACCGGAGTGACAAACACCTTTTTACATCTGATGAAAATCCCGATGATCATGGATAACGACCGCGAGGCACTGCAGCTTGCGCTGTGCTGCTGCCCGGATGCCGAGGATCCGGAGAATATGAAGATGATCCGTATCCCGGACACCGCCCATATCGAGTACATCGAGATCTCCGAGGGTTTAATTCCGCTGGCCAAGGCGAATCCACATATTGAGATTCTCTCCGAGCCTTATGAGCTGCCCTTCGACGAAGAAGGCAACCTGTTCTGACTCCCGGTTTCCGGCGGTTCTCTGTGGGCAGGACGCCCGCCGGCTCCCGGGTGTTTAAATCAAATAAGTTTTAAAAAGAAAGGGGTAAAATGATATGACGAATCCTGGTATCCTGATTGGCGCGCTGATTGGCGCCATCGTAATCATCCTGTTTTGCATCATTGTGCTCAAACTTAACGCGGCTATCGGCATGGTTGCCGCCTGCCTGTTCATGGGGCTGATGGGAGGGCTCGACCTGATGACCACCGCTTCTACCATCTCTTCCGGCTTTGGAAACATGATGACCAGCATCGGTCTTCCGGTCGGCTTTGGCACGATATTGGGGCAGTTGATGAGCGACAGCGGTGCAGCCTCTGTTATTGCGGACAAGCTGGTATCGGTCTTCCCAGCCAAACGCGCCATCTGGGGCCTGAGCTTGGCAGGCTTTGTGCTCTCCATCCCGGTGTTCTTTGACGTGACCTTCATCATTCTCATCCCGATTGGCATCACCATCGCCTCTAAGATCAACATGAAGATGTGCTACGTCACCGGCTGCCTGACCATCGGCGCTACCACTGCCCATTGTGTTGTGCCGCCCACGCCGAACCCGCTCGCCGCCGCCGATATCTTCGGCTTCGACCTTGGCATCATGCTGATCGTGGGTTTGGTTATTGGCTTCATCACGGTCATGCTGTCCAACTTTGTTTATATTAAGATCCATGACCGCGGCATCTGGAATGATGAAAAAGACGTCAACCATAGCTCCAACGTGACCCGTGAACTGCTCGCCGCACGCGACGCGGACAGCAACGCCAAGTCCAGGCCGGGCCTGTTTGTTTCGCTGTTGCCCATCATCATCCCGGTTGTCTGCATCCTGTTCGGCACGCTGGGCAGCGCACTGTTCGAAGACGCGCCGGTCATCTGCACCTTCCTGGGTGACAAGCTGATTGCGATGCTGCTTGGCACGTTGGGCGCTTATCTGGTCAGCCTGCCCTACATCGGCCGTGAACATTTTGAGGAGTCTGCGGGTGAAGCGCTGAAGAGTGCGGGCGTTGTACTGTTGATCACCGGCGCAGGCGGCTCGTTCGCTTCGGTCATCACCGCCACCGGCACCGGCAACGCAATTGTCGGTCTGCTGGGCACCGACACCACCTCGGTCCTCCCAGCAATGTTTCTCGCATACGGCATCGGCATGATCTTCCGTGTGGCGCAGGGCTCCGGCACAGTCGCCGGTATGACCTCCATGGGCATCATGGCTACCATTGCGCCGGCCATCGGATGTCATCCGGTCTGGATCGCGCTGGCCTGTCTGTCCGGCGGCAACTCCATTGGCCATGTCAACGACTCGGGCTACTGGGTCGCCACCAACATATCCGGCCTGACCGTGACCGGCGGCCTAAAGACCTACACGCTGGGGTCCTTTATCTCCTCGGTGTTCATCTTCCTGTTGGCCATTATCGGCGCACTGGTTATCCCGCTGTAATTTTTCAAAATCGCGGCCGCAGAGCCGCACAAAGGAGCAAAACAACATGCGTAATGCCATAATCATTGATAAAAGGGACAATGTGGCTGTAGCAATCGAACCCATCTCCACCGGAGATACGGTCACCTATGCCTGCGGCGGCGAGGAAAAAAGCCTGACCGCGCGCGAGAATATCACCATTTATCACAAGGTGGCCACCCGCAACATCGCCAAAGGGGAGCCTGTGATCAAATATGGCGAGCACATCGGCGTGGCCGTCTGCGATATCCAAACCGGCGAACATGTCCATGTGCATAATGTAGAAGGTCACCGAGAAAACCTGAAAGAGAAAGAATGAGGAGGGACAGGCATGACTTTTTATGGTTACCGGCGGCCGGACGGTCGTGTGGGTGTACGCAATAAGGTGCTGATTCTGCCTGCCAGCGTCTGCGCCTCCGACACCACCCGCATCATTTCCCAGCAGGTGGTGGGCTCTGTCACCTTCAACAACCAGCTCGGCTGCTCGCAGGTGGCATCCGACCAGCAGCTTACGATGGATGTGATGGCCGGTTACGCGGCCAACCCCAACGTGTACGGTACGGTCGTGGTGTCGCTGGGTTGTGAAAACTGCCAGATGGATCTGGTGGTCGAAGCCATTCGGGCGCGCACCAACAAGCCGATCCGGCAGGTCATCATCCAAGAGGCCGGCGGCACCCTCAAGGCAGTGGATATCGCGGTGCGCTATGCAAAGGAGATGGTTGCGGAGGCTTCCAGGCTGCAGAAGCAGGAGTTCCCGCTCTCCGAACTGATCGTCGGCACCGAGTGCGGCGGTTCGGATCCGACCAGCGGGCTTGCAGCCAATGTGTTAATCGGCGAATTAAGCGACCGCATTGTCGCAGAAGGCGGAACGTCCATCCTGTCCGAAACCACCGAATTCATCGGCGCGGAGCATATTCTGGCCCGCCGGGCGGCAACTCCTGCGGTGCATGATCGCATCTTCGAGATCGTCGATCGATACGAAAAAGCGCTGCGGCTGGTCGGCGAGGAGGTGCGGGAAGGCAACCCGGCTCCAGGCAATAAGGCCGGCGGTATCACCACGCTTGAGGAAAAGTCGCTCGGCTGTATCCACAAGGGCGGCCATACTCCGATCAACGAGGTGTACGACTATGCCAAGCAGATCACGTCTAAGAGCGGACTTGTTATCATGGACACGCCGGGTAACGATCCATCTTCGGTGGCGGGCATGGTCGCAGGCGGGGCGCAGGTGATCGTGTTCTCCACCGGCCGCGGCACACCTACCGGCAACCCCATTGCGCCGGTCATCAAGATCACCGGCAACCGCATCACCTTTGCCAAGATGGAGGACAATATCGATGTGGACGCCTCGCCGCTCATCTACGGCGGCAATTTGCAGGAGATGGGGGACGATCTGCTGAAACTGGTTTCCGAAGTTGCCAGCGGCCGGCAGACCAAGGCGGAATCCTTGGGCTATACCGAGATGTCGATCGCCCGCGTTTGTAACTTCGTGTAAGCACGAACCTGCAAACCTACATTGAGAAAATGGGCTGCGGCAGCACAACACAGATGTTCTCTCGTGTTGCCGCAGCTTTGTCCTTGCTGTGTCCGCCAGAAGGGCGGTGCAGCATATCATTGCCAAGAAAGGAATATCCCCATGAAAAAAAACTATGCCGTAATGGACGGCAATACCGCCGCAGCCTATGTAGCCTATGCGTTTACCGAGGTTGCCGCAATTTATCCGATCACGCCGTCGTCTCCGATGGCGGAAAAAGTCGACGAATGGTCGGCAAAGGGCAAGAAAAACCTATTCGGTTCTACCGTAGACGTGATTCAGATGCAGTCCGAGGCGGGCGCTGCGGGCACCTGCCACGGCTCGCTGCAAGCGGGCGCCCTTACCACTACATTTACCTCCTCGCAGGGCCTGATGTTGATGATTCCGGCGATGTACGCCATGGGCGGCCAATTCCTGCCCAACGTCATGCACGTCGCGTCCCGCGTTGTGACGAGCAACCACCATTCAATTTTTGGCGACCATACCGACTTTATGACCTGCCGCACGACGGGTTACGCGATGCTGATGTCCTCCTCCCCGCAGGAAGCCATGGATTTGGGCGCGGTTGCGCATCTTTCCGCGATCAGTGCACGGTACGCTTTCATGCACTGCTTTGACGGCTTCCGCACTTCGCACGAGATGCAGCGCATCGAAACGCTCGACTATGAGGATCTGCGCGGTTTTATCGATTATGACGCCTTCAAGGAGTTCCGCCGCCAGTCGCTCAACCCGGAGCATCCCACGAGCCGCGGCAACAATGTCAACCCGGATATTTACTTCCAGTGCAAGGAGGGCGCGAACGTCAAGAGCGCGGTCGTGCCTGATACTGTGCAGCACTACATGGATAAAATCAATGCCCTGACCGGCCGGAATTACAAGCTGTTCAATTATTACGGCGCGCCGGACGCGGAAGAAGTGATCGTTGTGATGTGCTCAGCGTCTGAAGCGGTCAAAGAGACCATTGATTACCTTAATGCCCGGGGACGCAAGGTCGGTCTGGTTCAGGTACACCTGTACCGACCGTTCTCGGTGAAACATTTTGTCGAAGCAATCCCCGCAACCTGTCAGAAGATTGCGGTGCTTGACCGCTCCAAGGAGACCGGCTCGGTCGGCGAGCCGTTGTACCTCGATGTGTGCTCTGCGCTCAATCAGGCGGGACGAACCGGCATCAAGATTGTCGGCGGACGTTACGGCCTGTCTTCCAAGGACACCACGCCCGGTCAGTTCATAGCGGTTTACGATAACCTGAAACAGGATCAGCCGAAGAACAACTTTACCATCGGCATCAACGATGACGTGACCTACACCTCGCTGGAGTACACCGAAGTGGAGTTGGCGCATCCGTGCGAGATCTCCTGCAAAATCTGGGGCCTTGGAGGCGACGGCACGGTGGGCGCGAACAAGAACGCGATTACGACCATCGGCCTGACAGCGGATAAGTACGCGCAGGCGTATTTCTCTTACGACTCGATGAAATCGGGCGGCCTGACTCAGTCGCACCTGCGGTTTGGCGACAACCCGATACGTGCGACCTATCTGGTCTCTTCCGCGGATTTTGTAGCGGTTCATGCCCCCACCTATGTGGATAAGTACGACACCACGGACGACCTCAAGGAGGGCGGCATCTATCTGCTCAACTGCCCGTGGGGCGCCGAGGAGCTGGAGACTCGGCTGCCCGCCAAGATGAAACGCGACCTGTGCCGCAAGCATGCACAGTTCTACATCATTGACGCGGCCAAGATCGCAGCGGAAATCGGTCTTGGCAAGCGCACCAACAACATCTTGCAGGCCGCGTTTTTCTCTCTGACCAAGGTCATTGCGCTGGATGTTGCGGTCGAGGACATGAAGAAGAACAACTATAATTCATACTTCAAAAAGGCGGGCCAGAAAATCGTCGATATGAACAACGAAGCCGTTGACAGGGGCGTAAACGCTGCGGTCAAGGTGGATATCCCGGAAAGCTGGGCGGACGCAGCGGATGTGCCTGCGACAGAAATAGACGCAACGCCTTTTGTCAAGGACATTGTTCTCCCGATGGACCGCCAGCAGGGCGACAAGCTGCCGGTTTCCGTATTCCAGAAGTACGGTGTGCTGGACGGTACATGGGAAAACGGCACGTCGGCCTATGCCAAGCGCGGCGTAGCAACCATGGTACCCAAGTGGAACAGCAAGAGCTGTGTACAGTGCAATCGCTGCGCCATGGCGTGTCCGCACGCATCAATCCGTCCCGTGCTGCTGACTGAGGAAGAAAAGAAAATCGTGCCCGCGTCCTTTGAGACCGTGCCTGCCAAGGGGCTCGGCAAGGATGCGCCGGAGTATTCTTTCCGCATGCAGATATCGCCGTATGACTGCTTAGGCTGCGGCGTGTGCCTGACTGTGTGCCCAGCGAAGGACGCCCTGGTTATGACCCCGTTTGACGAAATGAAGGCGGAACAGAAGAACTTCGACGAGGTCGCCATGAATGAGTCCTACATGAAAAAGGACATCATCAGCGACAAGAGCGTCAAGTCCATCCAGTTTGCAAAGCCCTACTTCCAGTTCTCCGCAGCTTGTGCGGGCTGCGCGGAGACCACCTATATCAAGCTGGTCAGCCAGCTTGTGGGAGACCATATGTATATTGGCAACGCGGCCGGCTGTTCTTCCGCTTACAGCGGCGGCGCACCCATCTTGCCGTATTGCCGCGACGAGCGCGGCTTCGGCCCGGCCTGGGAACATTCTTTGTTCGAGGATAACGCCGAGTTTGCTTACGGTTTCTTCCATGCGCAGGACGCGATTCGAAAAGAACTGCTCATCCGCATGGAGAACCTGAAGAACACAGGTGTTGCGGCTGACGCCGTCACTGCATATCTGGACAACTGGGAAAAGCGTGAACAATCCCGCGCGGTTTCGGGCGCGCTGATCGCGCAGCTCGAGCAGTGTGAGCAGACCCCGGATGTCCAGTACATCCTCGAGAATAAGGAATACCTGTCTAAGAAGTCGATTTGGGCGATCGGCGGCGACGGTTGGGCGTACGATATCGGCTTCGGCGGCATCGACCATGTCCTCGCGCAAAACCGTGACATCAACCTGCTTGTCCTAGACACCGAAGTGTATTCCAACACCGGCGGCCAGTCCTCCAAGGCGACGCCTACTTCTGCGGTCGCGAAATTTGCTGCTGGCGGCAAGCCGATTGCTAAAAAGGATCTCGGCGCGATCTTTATGAACTACGGCTACGTTTATGTGGCACAGGTCGCCATGGGCTACGACCAGGCGCAGACTCTGAAGGCCATCCGTGAAGCGGAAGCCTATCCCGGTCCGTCTATCATCATCGCATACTGCCCCTGCCTGGAGCAGCATATCAAGGCGGGTATGGGCTGCACACAGACCGAAATGAAAAAGGCAGTCGAATGCGGTTACTGGCACCTGTACCGTTACGACCCCCGTCGTGCCGCCGAGGGCAAGAATCCCTTCCAGCTGGATTCCCCCGAACCGGATACGGAAAAAATGATGGATTACCTGATGGGCGAAAACCGTTTCGCGTCCCTGAAAAACAACTTCCCGGAGCGTGCCGACGCCCTTTATACAAAGGCGATTGCCGATGCACAGGCGCGCTACGCAAAATACAAAAAGCTGGCAGACAATGCATAACGCGCGGACAACCCCTTTTTAAGCCAGCTGGCCCCTATTCGGGGGGCAGATAGCCTGATCCTCTGTTAAAACAAGCCGGATCTCCGCATGGAGATCCGGCTTGTTTGCTTTTATATATGGTTCGCGGCGCGATAGCCCGCTGTTATCACAGCTTAAATGCCCAGATACCTTCGAGCCGCTCAATTTCCGCTTGAGCTTCCCGCAGGCACCGGCATACCAAATCTACTTTTTCGGGGCTGCATCGAAACAGAGGCACAGACACGCTGAGCGCTGCAAAGACCTTGTCGCGCCTGCGTAGCGGCACTGCCCAACAGGCCAGCTGCGGCGTGGATTCTTCCCGCTCGGTGGCGATTCCCCCAGCGCGCACCTCCGCCAACTGTGCAAGCAGAGTGTCCATATCGGTCACAGTGTTCTCGGTCAGGCGGGGCAGGCCACCGGCATATAGTATGCGCAGTTCCTCATCCGTCAGGCCACTGAGCAGCGCCTTGCCGATAGCTGTCGCGTTGGCGTGCAGACGGTTGCCGACCTGAGAGATCATGCGGATGGCCTGTGGGGAGTCCTCTTTTTCCATGTACAGCACATCGCCGCCGTCCAGACGTCCCATTTGGCAAGTTTCCTGGCACTGTTCCACAATTTTTTTCATTACCTCGACGATAGGCTCCAAGCCGCCGTCGGCGGCAAAGGCGGCGCCCAGCACCCAGCAGCTGGAGCCGATGCTGTACCGGCCGGTCCCCTCGTTTTGATGAAGGTAATGCCGCTCCTCCAGTGTGTGGACGATCGGAAATAGGCTGCTTTTGGGGGCGTTCAGCGTGTGGGACAGTTCGGTCAAGGTTAGCCCCTCTCTTTTCACGGACAGCTGCTCCAATATATCCAGCACCCGTGCAGTGGCACGATGTTGCTCCTGCGGCATTCCAATACAATCCCCTTTCTTTGCGGCGGGCATATGTCCGCTGCATTTTTCATATCGATCATATCAAATTTTATTGTTTTTATCAAGCGATCATCCGGAAACGTGCAAAATGTGTAGTATCGCAATAAAAATCAGCTGGGATAGTGCTGCATATGCCTATATTTTTTGAATTAGGAAAATCCATGCAGACACTTGCCCCCGGCGGTCAAAAACGCCCTGTTTATAAGCAGGGGAATCATAACAGAAATGACCGGATCAAGCCAGATTTATGCGCAAGCGTCCGCGCTGTCCGGAACGGCGTTTCACGCATCGAAGCCGTGAAAATGCAAAAACTGCCACGAGAATTTTCATTCCGTGGCAGTTTTTTTGATGCTCCGAAACGGTCTTGGGTGGCGTCCTTATGGGGAGCGTTTAGACAGCCCGTTTTGAGGGTTACTCAGATTTTGTCACAGCCCATGAATGCGCGCAGCGCTTCCGGAATCGACACCGAACCGTCTGCATTCTGATAGTTCTCCAGGATGGCGGCCACGGTGCGGCCGACCGCAACGCCCGAACCGTTTAAGGTATGCGCATAAACCGGCTTGCCGTCTGCATTGCGGCAACGGATGTTGGCGCGGCGCGCCTGGTAGTCGAGGAAATTGGAGCAGGAAGAAATCTCCACATAGCGGCCATAGGACGGCATCCAAACCTCAATGTCATAGGTGCAGGCCGAAGAGAAGCCAACGTCGCCGGTGCACAGGCAAACGACGCGGTACGGCAGACCCAGACCCTGCAACACACGCTCCGCCTCATGGGTCAGGTTCTCCAGCTGATTCCAGGAATCCTCCGGCGCGGTAAAGTTGACCAGCTCAACCTTGTTAAACTGATGCTGGCGGATCAGTCCGCGCGCATCGCGCCCGGCGGCGCCTGCTTCACGGCGGAAACACGCCGAATAAGCGGCATAGCGCACCGGCAGCTGATCGGCTGGGATAATCTCATCGCGGAACATGTTGGTGACCGGTACCTCGGCGGTCGGGATCAGATACAGGTCGGAATCTTCGCGGCCCAGTTGATACATCTGCTCAGAAAACTTCGGCAGCTGGCCGGTGCCGGTCATGGAGGCTCCGTTTGCAATAAACGGCGGCAAAATCTCGGTATAGCCACCCTCCGCGTCCGTATGGGTGTTCAGGAAAAAGTTAATCACCGCGCGCTCCAGACGGGCGCCCATACCGCGATAAAAATGAAAACGGGAACCGGTCACCTTGCCGGCGACCTCAGGCAGCAGGATCCCCTTGTCCGCGCCAATGTCCCAATGTGCCTTCGGCTCAAAGTCGAACTTCTTGGGCTCGCCCCAACGGCGGACCTCCGGGTTGCAAGTATCGTCCGCGCCCGCCGGTACCTTGTCCGCCGGAACGTTCGGGATGCCGAGCAGGGTCTCTTTGAGTTGTGCTTCCACATCGGTACGGGCCGCATCCAGCTCCTTGACTTTCGCGGAAATCCCCTTCATCTCCGCCATAATCGCCGTGGTGTCCTCGCCCGCCTTCTTCATCTGCGGAATCTGCTTGGATACCTTGTTCTGCTGTGCCTTCAGGGTTTCCACCTCGCCGATAATGGCCTTGCGCTTGTCATCAAGTGCAAGAGCCTCGTCCACTGCCGCATCGTAGCTAGCGCCGCGCAGCGCCAGACGCTCCTTGACCTTTGCCGTGTTTTCCCGGATAAATTTAATGTCTAACATGGTTTTCGACTCCCTATTTGAAATTTGTGGTTTGACAAAATTAAAACTGCGCCTTGAGTTCCAGATACCGCTCGGCAACCGCATCGGTAAACACCGGATTTTCCGCGGTGCCGTCCAAACGGCCTGCGCCATAGGTTCGTTCCAGATAATCAATACAGTCCTCCGCAGTCTGTCGATTATCAGACGCCGCAGCGTTTTCCAGCGCAATCAGCCTGCTGTATGCATCCCGCTCGTCCATGCGCTGCTGGAGCACTGTCGTAAGATCATCCTCTTCGCCGGCATCCAGCTCTGTACGTACGCCGGCAAGCTGCTGCTGAAGCTTTTCAATCTGCGCTGCCTGCTCTTCAACCGTATCCTGTAAGGCCACCATTTTTTCCTGTACGCCCTGTACCGTGGTATCTTTTTGCGCAAGCGCGTTATTCATATTGGCCAGTTCACGGTCGGCCCGCAGCTGGGTCAGATAGCTGAGCAAAATGATCACAAGCGCTACGCTGAACAGGCCGATGATGTAAAATGCCAGATAGCGTTTGCTTTTCGGCTGTTCACAATCGTGTTTTTTTTCTTCCATCGTTTGTCCTCCATGGTTCCGGCTTTCTGCCGGCGCATTTGGCCTATACGGTCAGCCGTTTGAGGGCTTCGGTCAGGCGCTCCAAATCATCCGCACCATAGAACTCCAGCGTGACCGTACCGCTTTTTTTCCCCTGTTCGATTCGCACCTTGCGCCCCAGATGGTTTTCCAGAGTGCGCGCTGCCTCTGCAAGATAATCCACCGTAAATGGCGCCGGGGAAAACGGTTCTGCTTCCACGGCCTCGGCACGATTGATCTGCCGGGCATATTTTTCCGCCTGCCGCACCGACATGCCCGCAATCTGTCCTATGGCTTCCAGCCGTTTTTCCTCGTCCTGAATGGCCAGGATCGCCCGCGCATGGCCGGGCGACAGCCCGCCGGAAGCCACCATATCCCGCGCTTCACCGGGCAGCGCCAGCAGCCGCAGCGCGTTTGACACAGCCGGACGGGATTTGCCCACACGGTCGGCGACCTGTTCCTGCGTCATCCCAAAACGGTGAATCAGCACATCGTAGCCTTCGGCTTCTTCAATTGGATTAAGGTCCTCACGCTGCAGGTTTTCAATCAGCGCCAGTTCCATGACCTGGCTGTCGGTCGCCTCAATGACCATGGCCGGAATTTCGGTCAGTCCCACGCTGCGCGCCGCGCGCCAGCGGCGCTCGCCGGCAATAATCTGATAATAGCCGTCCGTCCCCATGCGCACGGTGATCGGCGTAATCACGCCATGTGTGGCAATCGACTGTTTGAGGGCTTCCATTGCCTCGCGGTCAAAGACTTTACGCGGCTGATCGGGATTGGGCTCCACCAGAGCCATCGGCAACGTGGAAATACCCTGACCGGCTTCCGTATCGGCCATCAAACTCTCGCCCAGCAGCGCGCCAAACCCTTTGCCAAGGCCTCCTTTGCTCGTTTTTGCCATTGCATCGCCCCCTTCCCTTGTTTATTTTCCGCTGTTTTTACTTAAAAATTCATCCGCAATGGCATAATATGCTGTTGCGCCGCGGCACAGGCGGTCATATGCCGTGATCGGCTGGCCATGGCTGGGCGCTTCGCTCAAACGCACGTTGCGCGGCACTGCATTGGCATATACGCGCTCGCCAAAGTGCTTTTTCACCTCTTCGACAACCTGCACGGCCAGATTGGTGCGGCCGTCATACATGGTTAGGAGAATGCCTTCCATGCGGATGTTGCGGTTCAGGCCCTTTTGTACCGTACGTACGGTCGCCATCAGCTGGCTAAGTCCTTCCAGTGCATAATACTCGGTCTGGAGCGGCACCAGAAAGCTGTCGGCCGCGCACAGGCACTCAAGCGTCAGGATCCCGAGCGACGGCGGGCAGTCGATAAACAGATAATCATAATCATCCTTCACCTTTGCCAGCACATCGCGCAAACGAAATTCCCGGCGCTCCAGCCCCAGCAGATCAATCTCCGCCCCGGCAAGGTCGGTGTTGGAGCCGAGCAGATCGATCCATTCGGTGTGGATCACCGCCCCCTTTACATCCGGTTCGTCGCTGATGATCAGGTCATAGACCGTGGTTTCAATCTCGCGCGGGTCGATGCCAAAGCCGGAGGTGGCATTCCCCTGCGGGTCAAAATCGCACAATAAAACCTTTTTGCCCTTCTCCTGAAGGGCTGCCGCCAGATTGACCGCTGTGGTGGTCTTGCCGACGCCGCCTTTCTGATTGATGAGCGCTACAATTTTTCCCATAGTTCCTTTCCTTAATAAAAGGGCTGTCCCCGGATACGCCTCCGGGCGCCAGAGTATGAAATGTTACCAGGAACTATTATAACACAACCTCCGGCAAACGCAATTGCCCGACAGCCAATGTTTCACGTGAAACGATAAAATTTTTTGACACGACTGTTTTTGACAGGGCAAAAGAGGCGGGTGTTTCACGTGAAACACCCGCCTCTTTCACTTTTTGCAGTTTGGAATCAGGATATGCAACAGAACGCCATCCTCCTTATCCTCCCGTTCCACCTTTGGATCCAGGCCGGACTCTTTCATAACACCGACCGCCTTATCGACGGTATTGAGGAAAAACCGGACGTCCTTGATCAGGCGCAGTACGGTCCGCTTTTCCTCTGCCGGTTGTTCGAGCAGCTTGTCAATATACTGCTCGGTACGGCTGACGTTAAACTGGTGCTCAATGATGTACGCCGTCGCCTGCAGGCGATCGTTTTCCTCCGGGACGCGCAGCAGCGCGCGTGCGTGGCGCTCGGTCAAGCCGCCATCCCGAATCATCTGGATGTTCTTCTGCGACAGCCGCAGCAGCCGGAGCTTGTTCGCCACCGCACTCTGGGTTTTGCCGACCTTGCGCGCGGCTTCTTCCTGGGTCAGGCCAAAGGTGTCGATGAGCTTTTTAAAGCCCCACGCTTCCTCAAAAAAATCCAGGTCGCGGCGCTGTAGGTTTTCGACCAGGGCAAGCGCGGAAGAGTCCTGCTCGCTCGCTGCCATCACGATGCAGGGCACCTCGAGCAGCCCGGCCTGTTTGGCCGCGCGCAGCCGCCGCTCGCCTGCAATAAGCTCGTACCCATCCCCGGTACGGCGCACGGTCAGCGGGTTCAAAACCCCATATTGGCGAATGGAATCGGCCAGCTGATTAATCGCCTCCGGGTCAAAGTATTTACGCGGCTGGTTGGGGTTGCGTGAGATGAGCGAGGTCTTCACGCGCCTGAGCTGCCGGTCGGTGTTTGTGCTGCGGATGTTGAGAACTGGGGACATGCAGCTTCCTCCTTCTTACAATGTAGATGCCTGATGGTTATAGACTACCATTTTATGCCAAAAAGTAAAGGAAAATCGACCGCGTGATAAGTATTTCCCCACTCTGATTCGAGGGCTTTCCCGGGGAAAAACGTATTTCCGCCTATTTTCCGGCAAAAAATAACCCATAGTAATCACATTACCATGGGTTATTACACACCGTTTTCAAATTATTTCCCGCCGAGCGGCGCGCTGCTGATTTTAGCAAACCGGCGTGGGTATTTCGCCGGGGTCTCCCGTATTTTCCGAATGCACACCAATGCGCGCGGGATACCGCTGACCGGCACAGTATACCGCTCTGTTTCCGCCGGTCCCCCGCCAAGGATGCGCACCGCTTCCGCGGCCTTCTGCACCTCTTCCGCGCAGCCATCGGCCTTCATGGCATAGAATATGCCTCCGTTTTTCACAAGCGGCAGGGTCAGTTCGCTGAGCATGCTCAGGTCCGCGACCGCGCGCGACACTGCGCCGTCAAACTCTGCCCGATGCCCCTTTGCAAATTCCTCCGCGCGCGCGTGGATCGCCTGCACATTTCGAAGCCCCAGCATCGCAATGGCCCCGCTCAAAAAATCGATCCGCTTGCGCAGCGCATCAATCAGCACAAACTCAGTTTCCGGGCACAAAATCGCCAGCGGCAGCCCGGGAAAACCCGCGCCAGTCCCCACATCGAGCACCTTTTCCCCGGAAATCATGCGCGGCGCCAACACGGCACAGTCCAAGAAGTGCCGGGTGACCACCTCCATAGGGTCAGTCACCGCAGTCAGGTTCATCACTTTGTTTTTTTCGAGCAGCAGTTCGGAAAAACGCAGCAAGTTATCCACAGACTGTGGATAACTCTGTGCACTGAGCATGCTCAGCCCCTGCTCAAGCGTCTGACGTTCGTTCATCCAGCATTCCCCTTCCCGGTTTCCAAGTAGATCAGCAGCGCGGTCAGGTCGGCGGGCGACACGCCCGAAATACGGCCAGCCTGTCCGACATTGACCGGCCGGATGCGGCTGAGCTTCTGCCGCGCTTCCGTGCGCAGCGACGGTACCGCATCGTAATCCAAATTATTCGGCAGCTCCCGGCCTTCCATCCTGCGGAACTGCTCAATATCACGGAGCTGCCGTTTGATGTAGCCGTCGTACTTGACGCGGATTTCCACCTGTTCCCGGATCACTGCCGGCAGAGCCGGCCGCCCGGGGTCAAACGCCGCGAGCGCATCATAGCTGAGTTCCGGACGGCGCAGCAAATCCATCAGTTTCCCGCCCGATTTGAGCGGCGCCGAGCCATGCGCGGCCAGGAACTGCTGCATTTCCCCGGTCGGGCCGACCGTGACCGTTTCCAGCCGCTCGATTTCCCGCGTCACAATTTCATATTTTTCCCTGGTGCGTGCAAGCCGTTCCGGGCTGTTCAGCCCCACACGCGCGCCAATGCCCATCAGCCGCTCGTCCGCATTGTCCTGCCGCAGCAGCAGCCGGTACTCCGAGCGCGAGGTCATCATGCGGTACGGCTCGTTTGTGCCGCGGGTAACCAGGTCATCGACCAGCGTGCCAATGTAGCCGTCCGCACGGTCAAGGATCATCGGCGCTTCGCCCTTGAGCTTCAGCGCTGCGTTCACGCCCGCAACCAGTCCCTGCGCGGCGGCTTCCTCATACCCGGATGAACCGTTAAATTGCCCCGCCCCATACAGGCCATGGATTTTCTTGGCCTCCAGTGTCGGTAGCAGCTCGGTCGGATCCACACAGTCGTACTCAATCGCATAAGCGGGGCGCATCACTTCCGCATGCGCAAACCCGGGCAGCGTATGCAGCATTTTGAGCTGCACCTCCTCGGGCATGGACGATGAAAACCCCTGAATATACATTTCCTCGGTGTCCAGCCCCATCGGCTCAATGAACAGCTGATGGCGCGGCTTGTCGGCAAAACGCACGACCTTATCCTCAATGGACGGGCAGTAACGCGGCCCAACGCCGTCGATTTTGCCCGAATAAAGCGGCGAGCGGCCAAGGTTGTCGCGGATCACCTGATGGGTTTCCGCGGTCGTGTAGGTCAGGTGGCAGACCGCGCGGTTGGGCGGCGGGCTGGCCGAATCAAAGGAAAACGGGATAATCTCCTCTTCCCCGGCCTGCACCTCGAGGCCGGTAAAATCGATTGAGCGGCGGTTGACGCGCGGCGGCGTGCCTGTCTTGAAACGCATAAGACGCAGCCCCAGCTCCCGCAGGCATCCGGTTAATCTGGCGGCCGCAAACATCCCGTCCGGGCCGCCCTCGTGGATGTGGTCGCCAATGATGATGCGGCCGCCGAGGTAAGTGCCCGTGCAAATAATCGCCGCGCGGCAGGCGTATTTTGCGCCGGTCGCGGTCTCGACCGCGCATACCGCGCCATCCTGCACATAGATTTTCACAATCTCAGCCTGCTTGACCGCGAGATGGTCGGTGGTTTCGAGCACGTGCTTCATATACTTTCGGTAATCAACGCGGTCGGCCTGCGCACGCAGCGAATGCACAGCCGGGCCTTTGCCGCGGTTGAGCATACGGTACTGAATACAGGCCGCGTCAGCGGCTTTGCCCATTTCTCCGCCAAGCGCGTCAATTTCGCGCACCAGATGGCCTTTTGCCGTGCCGCCAATCGCCGGATTACACGGCATATTTCCAATGGCGTCCAGATTCATTGTAAAACAGGCGGTTTTGAGGCCAAGCCGGGCGCCTGCAAGCGCGGCTTCAATGCCGGCATGCCCCGCGCCAATGACCGCAATATCAAATATCCCAGCGTCAAACGACATTTGGGCATCTCTCCTTTTGACAAAACTACATCGCGCGCCAGGCTTATTTTTTCCGGTTTGACAAATAAAAAGCCCTTGACAGCGCTGTTGATAACTCTGTGTACACCGTGCAAAACCCAAGACAATTTCAATACACATTGTAATATTTATAGTTATATTACAATGCGTATATTAGTTATCCACGATTTCCAGCGTTTTACACAGAGTTATCCACATTTTGTGGATAACCTGTGCTTTCCGCCACAGCCCTTTGCCCTCATCGGTGCATCCCAATTTCCCGCATGGACGCAAGTCCGCAGGATTCAACATTTCATCGCTTATTTTCCCACACAAAACCGGCTGAAAATGTCCTGAATAATATCCTCGCGGACATTCTGTCCGGTCAACTCGCCAAGCGCAGAAATAGCGCCTTCGACGTCCATCAGCACTGCGTCCGGCGTAAAACCGGCCTGTGCTGCGCGTTTCGCCTGCCCGCAGCAACCGGCTGCGCGCCGCAGCGCGTCGGCCTGCCGCGCGTTTGTGATCACGCCGCCGTCAAACGCCGTACCTTCCAGCCCGGCGCAGTCGAGCAGCACTTGACGCAGCTGTTCCAGCCCTTCGCCATGCTTAGCGCTGATGCGCACGGTATACCGGAACCCCTCCGGCACAGCCAGACGCCCGGCCTTGTCGCATTTGTTGACCACAAGCACGCTTTTCGGCGCGGCTTTGGCGCGCGCCAGCGCCTGCCCGTCCTCGTCTGTCAGCGGCACGCTGCCGTCGATGACCGCGAGCACCAGCCCGGCGGTTTCGGCTGCCTGTTCGGCACGCCGCACGCCGATTTTTTCGACCGGGTCGGCGGTCTCGCGCAGGCCGGCGGTATCCTGAAGCCGCAGGCACAGCGGCCCAATGCGCACGGTCTCTTCAATAGTGTCGCGGGTTGTTCCGGCGATATCGGTGACAATTGCGCGGTCAAAGCCGACGAGCGCGTTGAGAAGGGTCGATTTGCCGACATTCGGCCGCCCGACAATCGCGCATGGAAGCCCTTCCCGCAGAATGCGCCCGCGCTCATAGGAATCGCACAGCGCGGTCAGTTCCCGTTCGGTTTCTGCGAGCACCCGCTCGGCTTGCCGCAGCAAAAAGGGGTCGATATCCTCATCCGGGTAATCGACCACAGCAAGAAAATGCGCCGACAAGCCGACGAGACCCTGCCGCAGCGCGGCCATGCGCCCGCCGACCGCGCCGGTGAGCTGCCCAGCCGCGTTCCCGGCAGCCTCCATGGTGCGGGCCGCGATCAGGTCGGCCACCGCTTCGGCCTCCATCAGCCCCAATTTGCCGTTCAAAAACGCACGGCGGGTAAACTCTCCTGCATCCGCCTGCCGCGCTCCGGCCTGGAACAGCGCGGAAAGCGCCTCCCCCAGCACCGCAGGCGAACCATGCAGCTGAAGTTCCGCCATGGGTTCGCCGGTATAGGTTTTCTCTCCCGGAAACCGCACGGCCATGCACTGATCGATCACCCGTCCATCGCGCGCAAGCAGGCTGCCATATACCAGCGTGCGCGGGGCACAGTCTGTAAACGGCTTCCCCGACGCGGGGCGGAACACCTGCCCAATGCATTTGGCTGCCTGCTCACCGCTCACGCGGATAATCCCGATTGCGCCGCCGGGCGCAGTCGCAATCGCGGCAATCGTATCAAAAATCATGGCTTCCGCCCCTTTCGTATCGCATAGCCTGTTTCTCCCGCCGCCCCCGGCAAAAGGAAAACGGACAGGCCGAAGCCCGCCCGTCTTACACATGTGATAAACCATGCCGGCAGCGCACAGGCTGCCCATTCCGGCATATCTTTACTTCATTTCTCTCGGCTTGCCGCCGTTTCTCGGCTGGAAGCCGCGGCGCGGCGGACGCACCGGGCCGTCCGGCGCAATGACCACGCGGCGGCCGGGTTCTGTGCCGGTCGAGTAGGTGGTCACGCCGCGGAAATCCTGCAAAGCGGCATGGATAATACGGCGCTCATAGGGATTCATCGGCTCCAAGGTCATCGCCTTGTGGTATTTGGACACCTTCACCGCAATCTTGCGCGCCAGGCGCTCCAGGCTCTCCGCGCGCTTGGCGCGGTAGTTCTCGGTGTCAATGGTCAGACGCAGATGCTCGTCCGAAAACTTGTTCAGCACGAGCGAGGTCAGGTACTGAATGGCGTCGAGCGTATCGCCACGGCGGCCGATGACTGGCCCCATATCCGGGCCGGAAATATCGATGCGGATATGATCGGGCTCGCTGATCGACAGCACGACCGCCTTACCGTTGATCTCCAGCTTTTCAAGCAGACCGTTGATAAACTTCACCGCTTCCCGCGCAGGCTCGGGGATTTTATCCTCCTCCATCGGGATGGGATCGATAAACGGCACAATGGGCTCACGCGCAGGCCGTTCTTCCCGGGGTGCGCGGGGTTCGCGCGGCGCACGTTCCCGGCGGGGTTTGTCCGCCTTTTTCTCCGCCGGAGCGGCAGCAGCTTCGCCCTCCGCCTTCTTCGGGGCGGGTTTCACCAGATGCGGGGTGGTCAGACGCGGATCGTCCGGCGCCACATCGTGGAATGCCGGATGGGGCGGTTTTTTGTCCTCGGCGGGCTTTTCTTCCGCCTTCGGCGCGGTTTCCGGTTCACGGGCCGGCTCATCCGGCGCTTCATAGGTCACACGAACCTTGGCGTCGGTCGCGCCGATGCCGAGAAAGCCCTTTTTACCATTATCGAGAACCTCGACCGAAACATCGTCGCGATCCATCTGAAGGAAATCCAGCGCTTTCTGAATCGCAATGTCGCGGGTCGCGCCGGTCATTTCAAGGCTTTTGAGCATTATGCATCCTCCTTTTTGTGCTTCTTGCCCTTCGAAGGCTCTTCTACGGGCGCGGGATGACGCTTTTTAATGATTTTTGTGAGGATAAGCTCCTGAATACAGGTAAAAATGTTGTTAAAAATCCAGTATACGCCGACCGCGACCGGGAACTGGAACGCAAAATAAACGCTCATCAGCGGCATGAGATACATCATGGTCTTCATGCTGCCCTGCATCTGGTTTCCCTGCACCTTCTGAAGGATCCAGGAGGACAGGAACGCTGTCAGGCCGGACAAAATCGGGATCAGCAGCAGCATGCTGATGGCAAGCTGCGGTTTTGCCGACAGATCCAGGCCGAAAAAGTCAAAATTAAGCGGATGGAGCAGGTTTGCGATGCCATCCGACAGCTTTGCAACATCCGGGTCGAGCACGCCGTTCGCGTCGAAAAACTGGTTGCATCTATGCGCAATTTCCATCTGGATCGTATACGCATTAGAAGTCGTAATTTCCAGGCCGAGATGCTGCGCAAGCAGGTTGATGTCCTCTCCCACGTCGCCCGGCTGGCCGCCGGACAGACCCATCATAAAGTTCAGGGGCTTGACCACCGCGTAATACAGCCCCATCAGGACGAACATCGGGATAAAGCTCGGCAGGCAGCCGGACATCGGGCTGACGCCCTCCTTCTCGTACAGCTTGCTGATCTCCTCGTTCATCTTGACTTTGTTGTTGGCGTATTTCTTCTGGATCTGCTGCATTTTGCCCTGCATGGCGCTCATTTTGAGCATACCCTTTTTTCCGTGGTAGGAAATCGGCAGGATGACCAGCTTGACCAGGAGCGCGAACAAAATGATCGCGAGGCCATAGGATTCGACCGCGCCGTAAATCAGGTTGAGCAGCATGCCCAGCGGCCGGACGATCAGGATGCCAAAAATATCACCCATGTTTTAAATGATCCTCCAAAGTAGTTGCCGCCGCCGGAAGGACGGCGGATCCCCGGGCCTTATGGCACCGGGTCATAAATATCATGTCTGGAAAACGGATGGCAGCGGCAGATGCGTTTAAACGCCAGCCAGCCGCCCTTCCGTGCGCCGTATTTCTCGATTGCCTCCACCGCATACTGCGAGCAGGTCGGGATATACCGGCACCGCGGCGCCATTCCGGGAGAAATATGCTTCTGATAAAAGCGGATTGCTGCAAGCATCCAGCGTTTCACGCCGTTTCGCCTCCATTTTCCAAAAGCCCAAGCTTTTTCATTGCACGCAGCAGCTCGCGCGCGGTACGGCTGCAATCGGTGCCGACCATGCGGGAGCGGGCGACGATGACAAAATCAAAGCCCTTTTTGATTTCCTGTTCATGCAGGCGGTAAGCCTCGCGCAGCAGGCGCTTGATGCGGTTGCGCACCACAGCGCCCCCGAGCTTGGGGCTGACCGTCAGTCCGATACGGTTTACCGTGCGCCGGGTCTTCATGGCATAGACCACCAGAAACGGGGTCGCCGCCGATTTCCCACGCCGGTACAACCGACGGAATTCGTAATTCTGCTTGATTCGATAGGTGTGTTTCATTCCTAAAACGCGCTCCTTATCTCAAAAAAGAGCGGAAAACCATCTCCGATGCCCTGGGAGCGGCCGGGGAAGCATTGTCCCCGTATCGCGGGCCGATTCAGATTGCCATAGGGGGCCTCTGCCCCCAGCCCCGCGATCTGCCCGGCGGAAAAAGGATCCCATCCCGCCCGCCGGACCGGAATCTCAACGGGATAGGAAAACCGCTGCCGTTTCCGGCGGCAGCTTAAAAAAGGGCCGCTTACACGGCGGCCCTCCATATTCATGGGGACAAGCCCCAAAAGTCCTGCGAAAACCCCTGATTTTAGTGGGTCAGGCGAGCACGGCCCTTTGCGCGGCGGCGAGCCAGCACCTTACGGCCGTTCGAAGAAGACATTCTCTTGCGGAAACCATGTTCCTTGCTGCGCTGACGCTTCTTGGGCTGATACGTTCTCAGCATATCCCTAGCACCTCCTAATCCGTATCATTTTATGAATGGGCACCGGCACAGGTCCAAACCACCATATCCTGCGGCGGCTTAGGCGTATGCCGCTGCCTGTCCGATGCAATCTGAATCAGCTTATATTATAGGCATAAACCGCGCCGGGTGTCAAGATTTTTCTGACTTTTTTGCATCCAAAAAATCTTAAAACCCCTGTTCTTCCGCGCATTCCTCCGCCACATGCCGGCCCCCCTGTGCAAAGCCTGTGGAAAAGTCCGGCGAAATGTGATTTTGGATTGAAAGCCATCCACAGTTTGTGCTATTATTTAGTGTGAATAGGAATCGGTAAATGAGGAGAGAAAAATATGAACGGTGCAAACGACATTCTCAAAATGGCGCTTTCTATTATGGAGAAAACCATCAGCCCGGTGACGCTGTCGGCGTGGTTCGACGACGCAGAGGTGGTGTCGCTCGCCGGCGACCGCCTGATCCTGCGCGCATCCGGCCAATTTAAAAAAGAAATCATCGAAGACCGCTTTCTGACCCCGCTTGGCGAGGCGGTGGCCCAGCTCCTTGGCGGCCCCATCCAGATTTCGGTCATTGTCGGGGACGAAGCGCCGACTGTAAACACGCTGGTCGGCCTGTCTTTTGACGATGAATACACCTTCGAGCACTTTATTGTTGGTTCATCCAACAAATTTGCGCACGCAGCCGCCATCGCGGTCGCAAACAGCCCGGCGGAAAACTATAACCCGCTGTTCATCTATGGGCAATCCGGCCTCGGCAAGACCCACCTGCTCCACGCCATCGGCAATGTGATCCACCAAAACCACCCAAATTTCCGCATCATCTACGTGAAGGGCGAAGATTTTACCAACGAGCTGGTCACCGCCATCCAAGAGGGCGACGTGCAGTCATTCCGGGGGAAATACCGCATGGCCGACCTGCTGCTGATCGACGATATTCAGTTCATCGCCGGCAAGGAGCGCACGCAGGAAGAATTTTTCCACACCTTTAACGCGCTTTACGAATCGGGCAAACAGCTTGTCCTGACCTCGGACCGGCCTCCAAAGGAGATGAACACCCTCGAAGACCGCATGAAAACCCGGTTTGAATGGGGCCTGCTCGCAGACATCCAGCCGCCTGACCTCGAAACCCGCCTAGCAATCATCAATGCCAAGGCAATGAAGCTTGGATTCGAACTATCACGCGATATTATGTACCAGATTGCGGAAAACCTACAATCCAACGTCCGCCAGCTCGAGGGCACGGTCAAAAAAATCAAAGCCAAGCACGAACTTAACGGCGAACCCATCTCGGCCGAAATGGTCGCAACCGTCATCGAAGAGGTGAAATCCATCAACCCGGGCCTCAATCCCACCCCGGACATGATTTTGCAAACGGTTTCCAACTTCTATTCCATGCCAGTCGATCAAATCCTCGCGAACAAACGCTCCAAAGATACCGTCCGCCCGCGGCAGATGGCTATGTACCTGGTGCGCAAACTCACCAGCTACTCCCTTCCTGAAATCGGCAAAGTTTTTGGCCGCGACCATACCACCGTCATGCATGCCTGCAACAAAATCGAAGACGAACGCAAACAAAGCGCGGAAACGGACGATATTATCCGCACGCTCATCGAAAACATCCAAAACATCTGAACCCTCTGTCATTCAGGACCCCGTATCCCCTGCCATGCAGGATTTCCGCCGCCCAGTACAGAAAAACTGGAAATTCAGGGATGCATTTTTAGCGACAAAAGCGTAACAAATTGTTATGCCTGCCTGCTAAAATGATGCTTTCCACACGCAAAGTTATCCACATATCCCCTGTGGAATCCACAAGGACAACCTGTGGACAAAAAGCGGCCCCAAATTCCCACACAAAGTTATCCAACAAAATCCCCACCTGCCTGTGGACAAAAAAATTCCCGGAAATCCTGACAAAATCCGAGTTATCCACAGATTCCCCACTACTACTACTACTACTAAAAACCTAATATTCTTTTATAAGAGGCTCATTTCCCGGGAAAAGCAGCAATTGCCCTCCCCCTCACTGTGTAAAAAATGAAAGGAACAAAATAACATGAAGTTCTCCTGTGAAAAAACGACCTTAATCGACGCAATCAGCACCGCTTCACGCGCAGTGTCCACAAAATCCACGATTGCCCTGCTGGAAGGCCTGCGCATCACCGCAGCCGACCGCCTCACGCTTGCCGGCTATGACCTAGCAATGGGAATTCGTACCAGCATTGACGCGGACATCATCGAACAGGGCGAAATCGTGCTCAGCGCCAAGCTGTTCGGAGACATTGTGCGCAAACTGCCCGACGATATTGTCTATGTGGAAACCGATGAAAAAATGCTGACCACCATCAAATGCGGCCGGGCTGTATTCAATCTGGTCGCATCGGCTTCCGATGATTTTCCACAAATGCCCGAGGTTGACAAATCGCGCGCAATTTCCATGCCGCAGCCGATGCTGAAGTCCATGATTTCTCAGACGATTTTTGCCGTTTCAGACAACGAGGCCAAGCCAATCCACACCGGCTGCCTCTTTGAAACCGAGGGCAACCGCCTGCATGTTGTTGCGGTGGACGGTTACCGCCTGTCCGTACGCCGCGAAACCCTCGACCCTGCGCCTGAAATGGACATGAAATTTGTCGTACCCGGTACAGCGCTGCGAGAAATTGAACGTATTTTGACCGACGACAAGGAAAAAACCGTATCGGTTTATCCGGATGAAAAGCATATTTTGTTTGAAATTGGCGCAACTGTACTCATTACCCGCCTGATCGACGGCGAATTTCTCAATTATCGCTCCGCCATCCCGCAGAACTTCAGCCATGTGGTACCGGTAGACGCCCGTGAACTGATCACCTGCATTGAGCGCGTGTCCCTGATCGTATCCGAAAAGCTGAAAAACCCGGTGCGCATGAACTTTGACGGCCCGGTGGTCAAAATGAGCTGCATCACGGCGGTCGGCAAATCCTACGACGAATGCGCGCTCGGCGAGCCGGTCGATGGGCTGGAAATCGGGTTCAACAACCGGTATTTGCTCGATGCGCTGCGCGCATGCGCGGATGAAACCATTGTTATGAGCCTGAATGGCGCGCTGAACCCGCTGGTGCTCCGCCCGGCCGAGGGCGACAAATTTACTTACCTGGTTCTGCCGGTGCGGTTAAAAGCGGGCGAATAATGACGTGTTTCACGTGAAACATGCATGAAACGATGATTTTCAGGTAAAAAATGTTTAACTACTCTGCCTTTGGGAAGAATGAGGTATCCTATGGAAAAAATTCAGATCACCGGCGGATTTATTAAGCTGGACGCCCTTTTAAAATTCGCAAACCTGGTCTCCTCCGGTGGGGAAGCCAAGATCCGTATCGCCGAGGGCGAGGTACGGGTCAATGGGGACGTGTGTACGATGCGCGGCAAAAAGCTGCGTCCGGGCGACACGGTCGAACTGGACGGCAGCGTGGTGCAAATTGATGGCGCGTAACAGCAGGCCGTGCAGTTTTTACGGCAACATCTTGCAAGGTTTCATGTGAAGCACGGGGATTTGATGCGGACGCCAGCTTTTCGTGTGTGCGTGATATGGACAAAATTACACGGTTCGTGTGGTAAAAAACAAGAGCGAAAACATTGAGCCGGCAGTAAACGGAATGAATCATGATGAAAATAAACCGCATACAATTGCATAATTTTCGGAACTATGCGGACGAAGAATTTGTATTTGCGCCGGGCGTCAACGTCATCAGCGGCGAAAATGCACAGGGAAAAACAAACCTGCTCGAAGCGGCCGCCGCGTTATCCACAATCAAGCTGTTCCGCACCGGGCAAAAAAAAGAAGGCCTGCGCTTTGGGGCGGACGAGGGCAGCGTGACAGGTGAATTTGAAGCCGAAGGCCGGGAGTTCTCGGTCGCGCTGCGGCTGTTTGCACAGAAAGCCGCCGAGGTCTGGCGGGGCGGCGTGCGCCAGAAGCGGCAGGGCGACGCGCGCGGCATCCTCAAAACCGTGCTGTTTTGCCCGGACGACCTGTATCTCATCCGCGCGGGCGCATCGGCCCGGAGGCGGTTTCTCGATACCGCGCTGTGCCAGCTGCGCCCGAACTATGACAGGGTGCTCGGGGAATACGAACGCTTGCTGGCACATAAAAACCGGATTCTGAAGGACAGCGAGGAAAAGCCCTCGCTGCTTGAGCTTCTCGACGATTTTTCCCTGCGCATGGCGCATCTCGGCGCGGTGATTGTCCGATACCGTGCGTATTACATCCGTAAACTCTCGGAGAAGGCCGCTCTTGTGCATCACGAGGCTGCGCCGCATGAAACCCTGCAGGCGGTGTACAAGACCGTGTCCGCGGTCTCAGACCCCTTTGCGTCCTATGGGCAGATTGAAAAAGAACTCGCCGAACATGTGATGAGCCACAAAAAGTTTGAACTGGCCGCGCGCGCCTGCCTGTCCGGACCGCACAAGGACGACCTGGATCTGACCATTAACGGCGTGTCTGCGTCCTCTTATGGTTCGCAGGGGCAGGTGCGCACCTGCGCGCTCGCCTTGAAGCTCGCGGAGCGGGAAATGTTTTTTGAGGACTGCGGGGAATACCCGGTGCTTCTGCTTGACGACGTGCTGTCCGAGCTCGACCGCAGGCGGCAGGATTTTGTCCTCAACCGCATCGCGGACGGGCAGGTCATCATCACCTGCTGTGAGGACGATGTCGCGGCAAAAATCGAGGCGGGCAAGGTGTTTTCGGTGCGGGGTGGCCGAATTGTCCGGGAAGATAAAACCGGCAAAAAAACAAGCGTCTAAGTATACAGAATTTTCGCATAAATTGCGCTTTGATTGGTCACTTTTTCGGCAAAAATATTTGCTTTTCCGCAGACAAAACCGGTAAAAAGTGATATAATAATAGATAGTAAACTGCTGCGGAAACCGCGGGGGACAATCGCCCATGTATGTGCATATTGGACAAGACTATATGGTGCCTGTGCGGTCGATCGTCTGTATCTTTGATATGGACACTGCGACCGCGTCCGGGCGCACCCGCCGCCTGCTCGAACGGCTGAGCCGTGAGGGCCGCGTGGTCGACCTGTGCGACGACTTGCCGAAATCGGCTGTGCTGTGCACCGGCGGGCTGGGCGAAATCCTGTATATTTCGCAGATTTCCTCCCGCACGCTGCAAAAGCGCGTGGAGGAAGGCAAGCTATAAAACCCGTAACCGGGGACGAACCGCGGCGTATATCCGAAAGGCCAAGGCGCCCGGCCTTTCGGATATGCACCCATGTGTTGCAAAGTAAAGGAACAATCTATGAGTGAAAACATTGAAAAAAAGGAAGAAGGCCTGAGCGAGGAAATGCTCGACCTGAAGGTGACCGAAACCTACGACGAAAGCCAGATCCAGGTGCTCGAGGGACTGGAAGCGGTGCGCAAGCGCCCGGGCATGTATATCGGCTCCACTTCGGCGCAGGGCCTGCACCATCTGGTGTATGAAATCGTCGACAACTCAATCGACGAGGCGCTCGCCGGCTACTGTACCCACATTGAAGTCACGATTGAAAAGGGCAATGTGATTCGCGTGCAGGACAACGGCCGCGGCATCCCCTGCGGCATCCATCCGCAGATGGGCATCCCGACCCTCGAGGTCGTGCTCACGGTGCTGCATGCGGGCGGCAAGTTCGGCGGCGAGGGATATAAGGTCTCCGGCGGCCTGCATGGCGTCGGTTCGTCGGTTGTCAACGCCCTGTCCATGTGGATGGAAGCCGAGGTGCGCGACGGCCACGAAAAGCACTCCATGCGTTTTGAGCGCGGTGTGACGGTCAGGCAAATGGAGTCTGTGCCGTTTGAAAGCGAAACCGGAACCACCATCCGCTTCCAGGCCGATCCGGAGATCTTTGAGACCACCGAATACGATTACGAGACCCTGGAAAAACGCCTGCGCGATCAGGCGTTCCTGAACGCGGGCATCAAAATCACCCTGCGCGACGAGCGCGACGAGGAAGTGCGCGAGGACGTGATGCACTACGAGGGCGGTATCCGCCAGTTTGTGGAGCACCTCAACCGCACCAAGACCCCGATCCATAAAGACGTCATCTACATGGAAGGCAGCCGCGAGGGCAGCATGGCCGAGGTCGCCATGCAGTATACCGACTCTTACTCCGAGACCCTGATTTCGTTTGCGAACAACATCAACACCACCGAGGGCGGCACGCACGAGACTGGCTTCAAATCCGCGCTCACCCGCGTTTTAAACGATTATGGCCGCAAAAATAACCTCATTAAGGAAAACGACAAACCATTTTCGGGCGACGACTGCCGCGAGGGCCTGACCGCCATCATTTCGGTGAAATTGCAGGAAGCCCAGTTTGAAGGGCAGACCAAGACCAAGCTCGGCAACAGCGATATGCGTACCCTGGTCGAAACCATGATGAACGACCGCCTGACCACCTTCTTCGAGGAAAACCCGTCCGTGGCGCGCGCCATCATCGACAAGGCGCAGACTGCCGCCCGCGCCCGCGAGGCGGCGCGCAAAGCGCGCGAGATGACCCGCCGCAAGTCCGCGCTCGACGGAGCTTCCCTGCCCGGCAAACTGGCCGACTGCCAGGAGCGCGACCCGGCGCTGACCGAGATCTACATCGTCGAGGGCGATTCGGCGGGCGGTTCGGCCAAGGAGGGCCGCGACCGCAAATATCAGGCTATCCTGCCGCTGTGGGGCAAGATGCTGAACGTCGAGAAAGCGCGCCTGGACAAGGTGTTTGGCAACGAAAAGCTTACCCCGATGATCACCGCGTTCGGCGCGGGCTTTGGCGATGACTTCAACCATGAAAAGCTGCGTTATGGGAAAATCATCCTCATGGCCGACGCCGACGTCGACGGCAGCCATATCCGCACCCTGCTGCTCACGTTCTTCTTCCGTTTCATGCGCCCGCTTATCGAGCATGGACATGTGTATATTGCCCAGCCGCCGCTGTTTAAGAATGAAAAAGGCAAGGATGTGCGCTATACGTACTCGGAGGAAGAGCAGCGCGACTGTATTGCCGAAATGGGCGACAATGTCCGTGTGCAGCGTTACAAGGGCCTCGGTGAGATGGATCCCGAACAGCTCTGGGAGACCACCATGGACCCGGCGCACCGCATCCTCAAGCAGGTACACATGGAGGACGCCGCAGCGGCCGATGAGACCTTCTCCCTGCTGATGGGCGAAAAGGTCGAACCCCGCCGCGAGTTTATCGAAAAGAACGCCAAGTACGTCATTAATCTGGATATTTAATTTTTCATAGAGGACCTCAGCTTTGGAGGGAAAAATGAGTCAAGAATACGAAAACCAAAAGATTCTCCCGGTCGATCTGGACCGGGAGATGCGAAAATCCTACATCGATTATGCGATGAGCGTCATTGTTGGCCGCGCCCTGCCGGACGTGCGCGACGGCCTCAAGCCGGTTCACCGCCGCATCCTCTACGCCATGTACGAGGACGGCCTGACCAGCGACAAGCCCTACCGCAAATGCGCGACCGCTGTCGGCAACGTGCTCGGCCGTTACCATCCGCATGGCGACGCGTCGGTTTATGACGCGCTCGTGCGCATGGCGCAGCCCTTCTCGCTGCGTTATCCCCTGATCGACGGCCACGGCAACTTCGGTTCCATCGACGGCGACCCCCCGGCGGCTTACCGTTACACCGAGGCGCGCATGGCCAAAATCTCCAACTCCATGCTGGCCGATATCAAGAAGGATACGGTTAATTTTATGCCGAACTTCGATGAGGAGCGGAAAGAGCCGGTGGTATTGCCGTCCCGCTTCCCCTGCCTGCTCGTCAACGGATCGAACGGCATTGCGGTCGGCATGGCGACGAACATCCCGCCGCACAACCTCAGCGAGGTCATCGACGGGGTATGCTATGTCATCGATCACCCCGAGGCCGGTTTTGATGAGCTGTGCGCCATTGTCAAAGGCCCGGACTTCCCGACCGGCGGCATCATCATGGGCCGCGCGGGCATCCGTTCGGCGTATGCAACCGGCCGCGGCAAGATCAAGGTGCGCGCCCGCTGCGAAATCGAGGAGACCCAGGCCGGCCGCAGCCAGATCATTGTCAGCGAGATTCCGTATATGGTCAACAAAGCGCGTCTGGTGGAATCCATCGCAAACCTTGTGAAGGACAAGCGTGTGGACGGCATTTCCGGCCTGCGCGACGAATCCTCCCGCGAGGGTATGCGCATCGTTATTGAAATCAAGCGCGACGCCAACGCGCAGGTGGTTTTGAACCAGCTTTACAACTACACCCAGATGCAGGATACCTGCTCGATGATCATGCTCGCGCTCGTGCCGGCCCCGTCCAACCCGGACAAGGTGCAGCCGCGCGTGCTCACCCTGCGGGAAATTATGGATTACTATATTGAGTTCCAAAAGGACGTTGTCGCCCGCCGTACCCGGTTCGACCTGGCCAAGGCGCAGGCGCGCGCCCACATCCTCGAGGGCCTCAAGGTGGCGACCGATCAGGACAACATCGACCGCATCATCGCCATCATCCGCGCCTCCAAAAACGAGGCGGAAGCCAAGGAAAACCTGTGCAAAGAGCCGTTTTGGGTTGATCAAATCGCGCTTTTAGGCATTGTGGACGGTTCTGCGCATTTTGAGTTCCATCTGGACGACGCGCAGGCGCAGGCCATCGTCGATATGCGTCTCGGCCGCCTGTCCGGCCTGGAGCAGCAGAAGATCAACGACGAATATGCTGAGCTGGAAGGCAAGATCGCCGGGTTTATGGAAATCCTGTCGAGCGACCGCAATATGCTTGAGGTGGTCAAAAAAGAACTGATTGAGATCAAAAATGCATACGGCGACGAGCGCCGCACGGAAATTGCCAATGTGGCCGATGAAATCGACATCGAGGATCTGATTGAAGAAGAGGATTGCACCTATACCCTGACCCACTTCAATTACATCAAGCGCATCCCGACCTCGGCCTACCGCGCACAGAACCGCGGCGGCCGCGGCGTCAACGCCATGACGACCCGCGAAGAGGACTTTACCCGCGGCCTGTTTACCGCGTCCACCCATGACACCCTGCTGTTCTTCACCACGCAGGGCAAGGTCTATAAGCTCAAGGGCTATCAGGTGCCCGAAGCCGGACGCGCGGCCAAGGGAACCAATATTGTCAATCTGCTCGAGCTCGATCCAGATGAAAAGGTCACGGCGATGTTCCCAATCCGTGAATTCTCGGATGAGAAGTATATGGTCTTTGTCACCCGGATGGGCGTCATTAAACGCATTGTACTCAGCGATTTGCAGAACATCCGCAAGGGAGGCCTGCGTGCGCTCGGTCTCAACGAAGGAGACGTGGTTGTGGACGTGCGCCTGACCGACGGCAATGAGAACATTCTGATTGCCACCCATGACGGCAAGGCGATCACTTTTGCTGAGGACGAGGTGCGCGCCATGGGCCGCACAGCGGTGGGCGTGCGCGGCATCCGTTTGGCGGACGGCGACTATGTCGTCGGCGCGGCAAGGGCGCGCAAGGGCGCGCAGGTGCTGTCCATCACCGAAAACGGTTATGGAAAGTGCACTCCGGTCGAGGACTTCAGTGTACATCACCGCGGCGGCGGCGGCATTATGCTGCATAATCTGACGGAAAAGACCGGACAGGTGGCGGGCATCGCGGTCGTGGATCCGGACAATGATATTATGATCATTACCGATGACGGTGTGATTATTCGCACGCCGGTTGGGCAGATTCGTGAATGCGGCCGCGGCTCGCAGGGCGTCATTGTCATGCGCACCACAGAGGATGTGAAGGTCATCTCCATTGTGCGCACTGATCACGAAGAAACGGCCGATGCGGCGCTCCCTGAAGAGGAAGGGGAATAAATTTTAGGCCAAACAGCCCAGTGGGCTGTTTGGCGGGCATCCTTGGTTAGAGTGTTGCGCCTTCGGTGAGGGCACATTGCTGGAAGCAGAGGCATGCCTCAAAAGAGGAGAAGGGACGATTCCCTTCTCCTCTTTTGGAATCTCCTCATCCCTCTTCCAGGCCTACGCTTTTTCCCGAAAAAAAGCTACCCGGCCATCCAGAGGGCGCGGATTTACGGGAAAACAGATTGGCGTTTCGGGGGAAAGCTGTGCGCAGGTGCCCGTGCGAGCCTTTACTGGCGAATGATACTTCGGGAAACGGGGTGCAGATGGAAATTGTGCCTTTGGGCTGCCGTGCTGGTGCGTGCCTGTCCTTGGCTGCGCCCAGGGGTCAAAAGCTGCGCCGGTCACAGTACCGTTGGAATTCGTCTCCCCAAAAACATTTCCCTGAGAATAGCGGCTCGCGCGGGCAGATGTGCAGAAAAAATAAAGAGGGAAGGAAACCGTCCCTTGCCCTCTTTTGGAGCACTGCATAAACAGCAGGCACATAATGTACATTCAAGCGATATTAATAAATTACAACCGTTGTTTTGGTTGGGATATTGTTATAAATCCAGTTGATACCCTCGTCCATCATACGGACGCAGCCGTGAGACACCGGGAAGCCCATGGAGGCATCCTTAATATGGTCGGTGCCCGGATAATAAAGCCGCGAATGAAACGCATATCCGGTATTCGGATAAAACCGCACAATGGGGCGGCAAGTATAGCTTTCCGTCGTCCAGTTGGTCTGCTTATAGGTTACATAAGTCACGCCCACCGGGGTCGGACTGCCCGGCGCGCCGGTGGCGCAGTCAAATTCGTGAAGCAGTGTCCAGTTGTTTTGGCTGCCTTCAAAAATATTTACCTTTTGCGCCGAACGGCTGACCCAGATCAGGTATGGGGTTTTGCTGGAATAGCCCTTGGCATTGACAAAAACCGTCTTTTCCTCCGGGGTATAATCGGTATTGCCCGTTCGATAGGTGGGATTGACTTTGAGCAGCACTTCTTCCGCAGTGGGCCGGTAATGGCTCGCTGGATAATTTTCAATCTGCGCCGTTGCGCCTGCGATGATCTTTTCGGTTTCGCCGGTGACGGTGTTCCGGTAGGTCAGGACAAACCCAATGGTATGTTCAAGCGGCATATCGCGGGTAAACTCGATGGCGCGGCGGTAAGACGAGGTGCGGCCTTCCGCGATTTCAAATGCAGGATTGGAAAAGTTTTCGTCCGGTTCGCCGTCAAAATACCACCCTGCGCCGCACACGCGCGCTTTTTCCACGCCGGTCATGGCGACGGTTGCCGTGATTTGCCCGCCGGGCGCAACCTTGGGCGCGGTCACCGTGAGCTGTACGCCGTCAAGCCCGTTGTCCGTTTCGTCCAAAACCGTTTCAGCGGAAATCGAGGACTGGCAGCGGCGGCCGTTCAGCGTGACCGTGCCCGCGCGGCCTGTGCCCGCGAGGGTGGAATTTTGGCCGGACAGGGAAGCGCTGCGTACAGTGCCGTTGACCGTGAGCCGGTTCCCCGATGCGTCCGAAAGGACGCGCAGCGTGCCGATTTGGGTGGTTTCATCCGCAGTAATGGCGTTGCCCGAGCCGCTGACCAGCAGCGTATCGAGCGTCATTCCCGACAAATTGACCGTGCGGCCCGAGCCGGTAACCTCCACTGCACGGGTCACTCTGCCGCCCAGCGTCACCGTCCCGGTGCCGCCGCCGATGGCAACCGTACCGAAGGCATTGCCGGACTGGCCGTCCAGAAGC
>URFQ01000001.1 GCA_900547195.1 uncultured Butyricicoccus sp. | reverse complement strand
TTTGAGAATTTTATACGCGCTGTGGCGCGGGGAGCTTTTTCGACAAGCTAAAGCGGTGCCGAAAGGCATCGCTTTTTTCATGGGCATATTTAATATAATAAGGAAAGCATACCGTTCGATGCGGCTTGTTTTTCCATGTCCGGCATGCTATAATAAAAAAGCAAATCCTGCGCCGGGGGCGGCTGTTTTGGGAGAGCGGCAGCTCCGGCATTTCCATAGCGCATCATGAATAAGTTCGGAGGTAATGACGAATGGATAAGAAAAAGATTGCCGGCGAAAAGGCTGCGGAGTATGTAAAAGATGGCATGACCCTTGGCCTCGGCACTGGTTCCACGGCGTTTCACGCAGTCAATGCAGTGGGCGAGCTGGTCAAGAAGGGCATGAAATTGCAGGCGGTTCCGACGTCCAGGGCGACCGAGGCGCAGGCGCGCGAGTTGGGCATCCCGCTGCTGACCATCGACGAGGTTGACCACATCGATCTCGCGATTGACGGCGTAGACGAGATCGACCCTGCGTTTAACGCCATCAAGGGCGGCGGCGGCGCACTATACCGGGAAAAGGTTGTTGCGACCCTGGCGGACGAGGTCGTCTGGATCATGGATGACTCCAAGCTGGTCGAGCACATCGGCGCATTCCATCTGCCGGTCGAGATTGCACAGTATGGCTCCAAGCAGGCTATGGCGAAGATGGCGGGGTACGGCTGGAACCCGGTGCTGCGCGTGCGCGACGGCAAGACCTTTGTGACCGATAACGGCAACTTTATCGCGGACCTGCACTTGGGCGCCGGCTTCGACATCGAGGATGTCTACAGCAAGCTGAGCGGCATGCTGGGCGTGCTGGAGCACGGCCTGTTCCTGAACATGTGCAAGCGCATCATTGTCGGCACCGACGAAGGCGTTCAGGTCACCGAGAATCCGGCCAAGTAAAAACGCCGAAATTCGGAAAAATAGATTGACACAGCGCGAATTCTGTGGTAACCTAAACAAAGCCGCATCAAGCAGGGTAGGTGAAGTGTGCCCAGGCGTGGCAACACCCGCAAGAGCGTGACTCTAAAAACGAAAGAGAGGTGCTACCGAACATGTATGCAATTCTGGTAACTGGTGGCAAGCAGTACAAGGTATCTGAAGGCGATGTAATCTACGTTGAGAAGCTTGGCGTAGAGGACGGCGCAACCGTAACCTTCGATCAGGTTCTGGCAGTCGGCGACGGCGCAGAGCTGAAGGTCGGCGCTCCCTATGTTGAGGGCGCAACCGTAACCGCTACCGCGGACAAGACCGGCAAGCAGAAGAAGATCAATATCTTCAAGATGAAGCCGAAGAAGGGCTACCGCCGTCGTCAGGGCCATCGCCAGCCCTACACCAAGGTAACGATCAGCGCGATCAAGGCGTAAATGACAAAGGTCGTTTTTCGCCGCGATAAGGAAGATATGATTTTCTCGGTCGATATTCTTGGCCATGCCGGCTATGCCGACGAGGGAGAAGATATCGTCTGCGCGGCAATCACAAGTGCTGTCCAGCTCACACATATTATTTTAAATGATGTGCTGGGTTTGGTCTTAGACACTGTGGTTGAGCAGGAAGGTGCGCATATTTCCATCTATTTATCGGACGATGTCCGGGAAGCTGGACAAAACGCATTGTGTGCCCTGCAAATGCATTATCGTGAAATGCAAGAAAATTATCCCGAATTTATACAAGTTACGGAGGTGTAACTCGATGCTTAAGATTAGTTTGCAGTTTTTCGCTCATAAAAAGGGCGTTGGTTCTACGAAGAACGGCCGTGACTCCGAGGCAAAGCGCCTTGGCGTAAAGCGTGCGGACGGTCAGGTTGTTCCGGCTGGCAACATCCTGGTTCGTCAGCGCGGCACCAAGATCCATCCGGGTACCAACGTAGGCCGCGGCTCGGATGATACCCTCTTTGCAAAGGTTTCCGGCGTGGTTCGTTTCGAGCGCGTTGGTAAGGATCGTAAGAAGGTCTCTGTTTACCCGCAGTAATTATGAGTTTTTGAAATCCCAGACAGCCGTCTGGGATTTTGTTTTCTAAAAAGGGCAACATGTACGCTGAATTGTGCGGCATGACCTGGCAAAAAATATTTTTTTTGCACAGACTGTTTATAAAGGAGGCGAAATAAAGATGTTTATTGATATTGCAAAAATCAAGATCGTATCCGGCAGGGGCGGCGATGGAAAGGTGGGCTTTCATCGCGAAAAATATGTCGCATCCGGTGGCCCGGACGGCGGAGACGGCGGCCGCGGCGGTTCGGTCGTATTCCGGGTGGACGATAACCTGTCGACGCTGCTGGATTTCCGCTATAAGAAGAAATACGTGGCCGCAGACGGCGAAAATGGGATGGGCAAACGCATGAAGGGCAAGGACGGCAAAGACCTCGTCATTCGCGTGCCGCGCGGCACGATCATCCGCGATCAGAAAACCGGGCAGGTCATCAAGGACATGTCGGATGACGAACCGTTCGTCGCGGCCAAGGGCGGCAACGGCGGCTGGGGCAACACCCACTTTGCAACGCCAACCCGTCAGGCGCCGCGCTTTGCCAAGCCCGGCCTGCCGGGTGCGGAACTGGACATCGTGCTCGAGCTTAAGCTGCTGGCCGACGTCGGTCTGGTTGGCTTCCCGAATGTCGGCAAGTCGACCCTGCTCAGTATGGTTTCGGCCGCGCGCCCCAAAATTGCAAATTACCATTTTACAACCCTGATCCCGAATCTCGGCGTGGTGCGGGTGGGCGAGGAGCAGTCCTTCGTCATGGCGGATATCCCGGGTATTATTGAAGGGGCGAGCGAAGGCGCGGGCCTCGGCCACGACTTCCTGCGCCATATCGACCGCTGCCGCCTGCTGCTGCATTTGGTCGATGTGTCGGGCAGCGAGGGGCGCGATCCGGTGGAGGATGTAGAAACCATTAACGCCGAGCTGGCCGGTTACAGTGAATTCCTGGCCGCGCGCCCGCAGATTGTGGTGGCGAACAAGACCGACCTGCTGGGCGGGGACCGTGCGCCGCTCGAGCGGCTGAAGGCCTATGCGGACGAGAAGGGCTTTGATTTCCTGGAGCTGTCGGCCGCAACCAACCAGGGGGTGCATGACCTTATCATGAAGACCTGGGAAGCCTTGCAGGAGCTGCCGCCGGTGTTCATTTACGAGCCGGAGTATGTGCCGGCCGAGCAGGAAGTCACCGAACGTGATATCACGGTCGAGAAGGTCGAGGATTACTATGTAGTTGGCGGCGCGTGGATTGAAAAGATCATGGGCTCGGTCAACACCGACGACTACGAATCGCGCCAGTACATGGACCGTATGCTCAAAAATGCGGGTGTGTACGATCGTCTGGAGGCCATGGGCGTCCAGGAAGGCGACTTTGTCGTGATTGGCGATCTTGAATTCGAGTACGTCCATTAAGCAGGAGGAACGGCATGGCACAGGTGTTTTCGGTGCTGGGCACCCTCTGCGCGGTCTGCGTGGTCGCGCTGTCGCTCGGCATGCATTGGTACGTCAAAAAGCGGGCGGATGTCGAGCCGGAACATGCCGGGCAGGTGGTGCTGCGCGGCTCGCTCGCGCGCACGCTGCTGTGCGTGGCCGCTGCAGCATTTTTCCTGCTGTCCAGCGTCATAAAATCCTAAATTCGTTGCAGAAAGGGCCGCTATCTCGGGGTAGCGACCCTTTTTGCTTTGCCGTGCAACGCCCTTTTACGGGACAAGCAGATGCTCCAAATTGACTTTTTCAAGTTCCAGCAGCTTCTGCTTTTTATCAATGCCGCCGGCATAACCGGTCAGGCTGCCGTTTGCCCCCACCACCCTGTGGCACGGGATGAGAATGGAAATCGGATTGTGGCCGACCGCGCCGCCGACCGCTTGCGCAGACATACTGGGAAGCCCTTGCTGTTTCGCAAGAACTGCCGCAATTTCGCGATAGGTTGTCACGGTTCCGTAGGGTATGGTTTGCAATATCTGGAATACTGCACAGCGGAATGAAGATCCGGCCGGGCTGAGCGGCGGCATAAAATCCGGGTTCTTCCCACGAAAATAAAGATCCAACCAGTGTTTTACCTCGTCAAAAATGGGAAGATCCCTGTTTTCATGTTCCGGGCCAAGGGTGCCGGCAAAATACTTCTGGCAATGAAACCACAGGCCAGTCAGGCTTGCTCCGTCGCTGGCAAGGGTCATTGTGCCTAACGGAGAACGATAAATGTTAATATATTGCATTGTTTCTGTTTCCTTGCTTGGTTGTCTAGCAATTATCCACATCGATGATCATCTTGCGGCAGTAATTGCAAAAATATGTACTCGTTTCCGCTTTCTGCATGGGCAGCTTGGTGCCAATGCGCAGCCCTCCGGCCGCCCACAGACCGAATAGCATCTTTTTGTTGTCCGGCAGCCAGCGAAGCTGATGCTGATCCCCCAGCAGTTTGCCATGCAGCATGGTTTTGTCACAGTAAGGGCAATTCATAGCAATCCTCCTTTTTTAACCTTTACGGGCTGTAGAAGCGGTATAAAACGCGGGATGCGTTCTATTTACAGCAATAAGGGGTTTTGCGAAACCGCCCTCCGCCGGCGCGCAGCGTGGGTGCGGGGAAGGCGAGGGCGTATAGGTCATCCGCGAGCGTATCCCGCGTGAGCGCGGGATGGAGCGCCTCCGGCAAGCGGCGTTCGGCAACTGGTTTGAGAATGACAGGCAAAGGACAGGTTTCCTTCATCCGCCGGAGCACATCGCGTCCGCGCGGGCCGATCGCAAGCACACGTACATATGCGGCTTCGGGCGGCACAGAAACCGGCAGATCCAGCCAGGCGCGCAGCAGGGCGCGGCGCACACGCGCAAGCGGATAGCGCCGGGTTTGCGCCGCGGCGCAGATTGCCGCAAAGGAAATATTTTCGCGAATGGCATCCGCGAGACGGTTTTCCAGGCCATCGCCGCCGCCGCAATATGTGGCGAGCGCGGCAGGGGGCTGCCGCCGCAGATGTGCGGCCATTGCCGGGTCGAGCGTTTCGGTCCAGACCGGCGCGGCGCCTTCCTGCATCGCAGTTTCGAGTATTGCAAAGGACGCAGCGGGCATCAGGGGCTTGCAGGCCTCAAGCTGCCCGGCGGCAAGCAGGCTGCGCAGATGCGATGCAGACGGCAGGCCGTTCTGCGCCTCATGGCAGTCGTGCGCGGCGCCTTCCCGCGGGATGGCAATGGGCTCGATGGCGCTTTCCAGCGCATGCAGCGCGGACAGGTATTCAATTGCAAGCGTATTGTTGGGAGAGGAGAGCAGCTCTCCTGCGGCGGGATCATCCGCGCATACGGCCTGCTGCATGGCTGCCGCATAGGATAGGCCGGCGGCCAGCCCGCGTTTAAGCGCCGCAGCCCGGCGGCTTTGTGCGCGGGACAGCGCGGCAGCGCGGCGGAGCAGGGGAAGGAAGGCGCATTCCGCGCCGAATGATAGATGGGTGACGCAGCCAAGCGCATGCAGCAGGGAAATTCCGCCCCGGGCAAAGCCGGGCGCCGACCACAGGCAGGCAGACAGCGGCAGCTCGAGCACGAGGTCTGCGCCGCAGCGCGCGGCGGCCTCGGCGCGCCGGTATTTTTCAAAAACAGCAAGGCTGCCGCGCTGGACGTAATTTCCGCTCATAGCGCAGACAATGGCGGTTTCCGCACCCAGGAGACGGCGGGTTTCCGCAAGATGCCTGGCATGGCCGTTGTGAAAGGGATTGTATTCTGCGACGACCCCACAAATTTTCATGGTTCCTCCGAAAAATTGGTGAATATCAGTTGTGCAAACCGGGTATTTCGTGTACAATATGTATGTGTATATTGTTATTGTACTCTTTTTTGCGGCGTCCTGCAATTCCATCCGCAGAATCCCGCAAAAAATCTAAAATGTTAAAAGGGAGTTTTGAGGAATGAAAGTATTGGTCATCAATGCGGGCAGTTCTTCGCTGAAGTACCAGCTCATTGATATGGACACCAACGCCGTGATGGCAAAGGGCCTGTGTGAGCGCATTGGCATCGACGGCAAGCTGACCCATCAGGGCAACAAGACCGACGAGAAGTACAAGGCGGACGTTGCAATGCCCACGCATTCCGACGCGATCAAGGCAGTCATTGATATCCTGCTCGACAAGGAGTGGGGCGTGATTTCCGACATGTCTGAGATTGATGCGGTTGGGCACCGCGTGGTACACGGCGGCGAGTTCTTTGCGGATTCTGTCCTGATTACCGACAAGGTCATTAAGGCGATCGAGGCATGCATTCCGCTGGCGCCGCTGCATAACCCGCCGAACCTCATCGGCATCAACGCCTGTAAGGAAGTCATGGGCGACGTCCCGATGGTCGCTGTCTTCGACACCGCGTTCCATCAATCCATGCCCTCTAAGAGCTACATGTATGCGGTTCCGTACGAGTACTACCAGAAGTATAAGATCCGCCGTTATGGCTTCCATGGCACCTCCCATAAGTATGTTTCCCAGCAGGCCGCGGAGATGCTCGGCCGTCCGCTGGAAAGCCTCAAGCTGATCACCTGCCATCTGGGCAACGGCTCTTCCATCGCGGCCATCGACGGCGGCAAGTCGGTGGATACGTCCATGGGCTTTACCCCGATTGACGGCCTGCCGATGGGCACCCGCTGCGGCAACATTGACCCGTCGATCATCGAGTTCCTGTCCGAGCACGAGAACATGAGCGCAGCGGAGGTCATCAACATCCTGAACAAAAAATCCGGCATGCTGGGTATCTCGGGCGTTTCCTCCGACTTCCGTGATCTTGACACCGCAATTAACGAGGGCAACAACCGCGCCGCCCTGGCAAAGGACATGTTCAACCTGTCTGTTAAGAAGATCATTGGTTCCTATATCGCTGAGATGGGCGGCGTAGACGCCATCATCTTTACGGCGGGCGTTGGTGAGAACGACCGCAGCGTGCGCTGGGACGTTTGCGAGCACATGGAATATCTGGGCGTCAAGATCGACCCGGAGAAGAACAAATATCGTGGCCGCCAGATGGACATCTCCATCGACTATGCGCGCGTCCGCGTTCTGGTAATCCCGACCAACGAAGAACTGGTTATCGCACAGGATACCGAGCGCCTCGTCAAGCAAGCACAGGCAAAGTAATTTCGGAAAAAGAAAGCGGATTGGCCGTCAGGTCAATCCGCTTTTTGCGTCAGGCTGCATCCGATGCATTCCGCAGCTTGAAATAAAAGCTGCATGCCCAAATGCCGGCAATGCCGACAAGGCCGTAAATGATGCGGCTGAGGACGGTGCCCTGCCCACCGAACAAAAAGCCGACCAGATCCAGCCCGCAGATGCTGAGGATGCCCCAGTTGAGTGCGCCGATGATGACCAGCGTGAGTGCAAGACGATTCATATTTCTCACCCCTTTTCCGGTTTGGATGTAGTTTGCGCCGGCATGCGGCAAAATATACAATTTTACGGATGAAAGCTGTTTTTTTATCCCGGACTTGTGATATACTGTGATAGACATTAAATCAGAAAATTCGAAAAACAAATCAGCGCCGCCCGAAGATGCGGCAGGGAGGAAAAGTATGCTGGTTGATTTACATATGCATTCCCGTTTTTCATTCGATGCGCAGCCGGATACCGTGCAGGATATTGCGGCGGCGTCGATAAAGCGCGGATTGTCCACAATTGTGATTTCGGATCACAAGGATTATTTTTGGAAACAGCGCCCAATGGGATTGGACATCGCAGGCGTGCAGGCTGAAATCGATGCGGCACGCGCGCAGTATGGCGGCCGGATTGAGATCCTGAAAGGGATCGAACTGGGCGAACCGCACGCCGATCCGGCGGCGATGGAGCTGCTGAAAGCGTATCCCTTCGACACCGTCATCGGTTCGCTGCACGCCATGCCAAACGATATTGATTTTTACGATATGGATTACGATCACCTGGATCAGGAGCAGCTGCTGCGCGGCTATCTGATCGAAGCGCGGAAAATGGCCGAACATGGCGGATTTGACGTGTTCGCCCATTTGGATTACCCATTGCGCGTCATGAAGCGCGACTACAACCACCCCTCGTTTGAAAACTATATGGAGTGGGTGACCCCGGTGCTGCGTGCAGTCATCGACCGCGAGCTGTCGCTGGAAATCAACGCCGCCGGGCTGTTTGCATGGATGAAGCATGTTGGGCCGGAGGACTTTGTGCTGGACGAATACCGCCGTCTGGGCGGCGCGATGATTTCTATCGGCTCGGATTCGCATGCGGCGGCCTCGGTTGGCCGCGGCATTGAGCAGTGCATTGAGCACGCCAAAAACCATGGCTTCCACGAGGTCGTGGTCTACCGGAACCGCCGTGCGGAAGCGGTGCCGATCTGAAAAAGGGGAGAAGATATGAACGAAATAACATTGCAGGCGCATGCCAAAATCAACCTGACATTGGATGTCACAGGCAAGCTGCCGAATGGATATCACACCGTCAAAATGATTATGCAAACCATCGGCCTGCACGATGACGTGACCGTTGCCCGCAGCACAGACAGCAGGATCACGATGGAGTCCACCAATCTGGCGTTCCTGCCCACCGATGACGGCAATCTGGCGGTGCGCGCGGCAAAGCTGTTTTTTGAGCAGACCGGCGCGCCGTGCGGCGGGGTGCACATTCGGATTTTCAAACGGATTCCGGTGGCAGCCGGGCTCGCGGGCGGATCCACCAACGCGGCGGCCGTCCTGCGTGCACTGAATACTCTGTATGGAACCGGGCTTTCGGTGGATGCTTTGTGCGGCATGGGCCTGAAGCTCGGCGCAGATGTGCCGTATTGCATTCGCGGCGGCTCGATGCTTGCCGAAGGCATTGGCGAGGTGTTAAGCCCGTTGCCGCCCATGCCGGACTGTCATGTGGTTGTCTGCAAACCGCCGTTTTCGGTGATTACCGCCAAGGTGTATGCGCGCATGAACGGCGGCAATCTGCCGGTACGCCCGGATACCAGCGGTATGATCGCAGCGCTTCAAGCGGGCGACTATCCGGGGATCTGCCGGCGTTTGTTCAACGTCATGGAAGAAGTGACGGGCAGCGACTATGCGGAAATTCGGGAAATCGAAGACGCGCTGCTGGATGCGGGGGCGGACGGCGCAGTGATGAGCGGTTCGGGGCCGACCCTGTTTGGGCTGTTCCCGGATGAAGGCTCGGCCGCGGCCGCGGCCAAACGGTTGCGGGCAAAATATCCGGAAACCTTCCTGACCACATTTTTGCGGGAACCGAACAAAATTTAACCAAATGCCGGTATAAACGGCAGGGCTTCTGTCCATGCTTGGAGTACAAATCCAGACAGGATGGAGGCTTTTTTATGAAATTCAAACGTTTAGAGATGACCCTTCTGCTGACTTTGGCGGTGTTGTTTACATACGCGGCTGCGGTCAGCGCAGAACAAAATAAAATGGCAAGCAGCTTGCTGCGGCTGCATGTGGTGGCAAATTCCGACACGCCTCATGATCAGCAGGTCAAGCTTCTGGTGCGCGACCAGGTGCTGGACTTTTGCACGCCGCTGCTCGAAGGCGCGGAAAACCGCGACGCAGTACGCGCACGCCTGCTCCCACAGATGCAGGCGCTTGCAAACCATGCGCAGCAGGCGCTGTGGGACGCGGGCGAACAGCGCACCGTATCGGTGAAGCTTGCGGAAGAATACTATCCGACACGCGATTATACATCCTTTTCCCTTCCTGCGGGCGAGTACCTGGGGCTGCGCGTGACCATCGGGGAAGGCGCGGGGCGCAATTGGTGGTGCGTCGTGTTCCCGCCGCTGTGCAGGGAAGCTGCGGCCGGGGATCCGGTGGAACCCGAAGAAGAGGGGGTTGCGCCGCGCTATGCGCTGCGTTTTAAGACCGCCGAGGTGGTCGGTATGCTGCGGCATCGACTGTTTTCCTGAAAAGGGTTGAGTCGGGCACGGGCTTGTGGTATGATTAAAAAGACAAAAAAATCCGAATCATACTGCAAGGAAGTGAAACTGTGTCAAAACAGATCGAGAAACTGGAAAAATTTTTCTGGTTTTATCTCATTTTAAACCCGATTCTTGACATTGTGAGCGGCCTGTACATCCAGTTCGTCACCCATGGCGATGTGTACAGTTCCGCGAGCGTCGCGCCGGTCACGCCGTCTCTGATCGTGCGCATGGCGGTGCTGCTCGTGATGATCGGCTATATTTTCCTGATCAAAGACTGGAAATCGGTCAAGATCGCGATTCCGATGGGCGTCGCATGGGCGCTTAGCGTGGTCAGCGAGTTTATCACCTTCGGCGAGCTTTCCCTTTTTATCGACGTACAGTATTTTGCCCGTTTTGCGTATAATGTTGCGGTCTTTTTTGTATACTGCCGTCTGATGGAACGCGCAGGGATGCCGCGCCGGGAGGTTATCGAAAAAATCCACAAGTACATTATGATTTCGCTGTTCCTGCTGACGGTTGTGATCGTGGTGCCGTACATTTTTGGCGCCGGGCATCACACTTATGCCGACCGTTTTGGCTATCGCGGCTTCCGCGGGTTTTACTATTCGGGCAACGACATCACCGGCGCGCTGATGATTTTATTCCCGATCGGCTCGTGCTATTACCTGTCGATTGACCGCAAAAAGATGACAGGGAAACAGCATGTGCTTTGCGCGCTGCCGCTGGCCATGACGCTGCTGAGCATGCTCATGATTGGTACCAAAACGGCGTTTCTCGCGGTCGGCGTGTCCATCCTTGGCGTTGGGATCTATACGCTCGTGCGGCTTTTCCAGCGTGATCAGGAAGCGCTCAAGCGTTTTCTTTGTGTTGCGTTGCTTTTTGCAATCCTGTTTATTGTGATTTCCGGCCTTGCGACTTTGGTAAAGGGTTCCGGCATGGGGGAAACACTGGAAGTCACGATGAAAGGCTTTATTGATGCAAACAATGAAGACCCCAATACCCTGCTGTTCAGCGGCCGCCTGAAAAAGCTTGCGCCTGCGTGGGCGGACTACAAGGACGGCGGCGTCCTGACCTTGCTCTTCGGCGTGGGCCGCGGCTCGCAGGTCGAAACCATTGAGATGGATTTGTGCGAAACCCTGATTTATTACGGCGTGTTCGGGTTTATCGCTATGCTGTGGCTGTACGTCAAGGAAGGCGTTGGTTTCCTGGTTCGCTTTGTGAAGAATTTTCATGTGCTCGGTTTGGGGGCCTTCCTGTCGCTCGGCCTGTGCGTTGCATATCTGACCATTGCCGGACATGTACTGTTTACGGTCACCTCGGGCTTCTATTTCGCGATGACGCTTGCTTATGCACGCTATATCACGAATGGTGACAAGCCAAAAGGCAGCCATATTAAAACAAAATAATTTTCGAAGGGCGGGGCAAATGCTCCGCTCTTTTTGAACCATTTCCATCAGGCGGGGCTCTTATGTTCAGAGGATGCAGGATGGATACAGAAAATTCACAAAAAGTTCTTTGCATCCGACAGAGGAACAGTAGTACAATAAAGAAAAATGGGCGGCCGATGGCGCGGCGCGGCCCGGCGGGGAAGGGGAAACGGCAGTGAAACTGGTGAGCTTTCGCGTGAAGCCAAAAAAACAGACGAGGGGGAAAACTGCAACAGTCAGGAAAACAGAGACCGTCAAAACCATGGAGCGGCCCAAACGCATCCCGGGCCGTCCTCCGGCGAGACGCCGCAAAAAAAAGAATATCCGCCCGCTCATTGTTTTGGGCGGCCTGTTTTTGTTGGTGTTCGCGGTTGCCGGGCTGCTGTTTGTCACGCGGATGGCGCTCAGCAACGGGCTGGAGGAAAGCGTAACCTATGTGGACGGCATCCCGGTGCATCATGATTATCTGGAAGAGGGCGCAGCCGGCCGGCCAGGGGAAAAACGGAAAATCAAATATGTTGTCATCCATGAGACCGACAATGACAAGATGGGTGCAAACGCCGAAGGCCATAATAAATTTATTCACACCAATGGACAGACGCAGGAGCTGAGCTGGCATTACACCGTGGATGACCATGAAATCTGGCATCATATCCCGGACAACGAAACGGCTTTCCATGCGGGCGACCATATGGACGACGGCGGCGGCAATAAGAACGGCATCGGGGTAGAAATGTGTGTAAACGCGGATGGCGATTACGAACAGACGCTGAAAAACACACAAAAACTGGCCGCGTACCTGATGCATAAGTACCACCTTGCCATCGACGATCTGAAAAAGCATCAGGATTTTTCCGGGAAGAATTGCCCGTCCAGGCTTCTCAATGCCGGGCGGTGGGACGAATTTAAACAGGGTGTCGCCGAGGAACTGGCCAAACTGGAGACATAAACCGGCTGCAAACCGGTACAAAAAATCCGGCGCTTTATCTGTGAAAAGTATTTTCTTTTTTCGATTCCGTGTTATAATGAAAAACGGATCGAAATAGAAAAAGGAGACCCGTAAAATGATCATTATTCTGAAACCAAATCCGGAACAGGAACGCATTTCCCGGCTGATCAGCCGTATTAAGGAAAAGGGCCTGTCCGTCAACTATTCGGAAGGTTCGAACACCACGATTCTCGGCCTGCTCGGCGACACTTCTGCGATTGACCCGGCTGATTTTGAGGTGTTCGACATTGTAGAGCGCGTGCAGCGTGTTTCTGAGCCGTTCAAGCAGGTGAACCGCAAGATGCATCCCGAGGATACCATCATTGAGGTTGCAGGACGCAAAATCGGCGCGGGCTATTTTAATGTGTTTGCAGGCCCGTGCTCGGTGGAGAGCGAGGAGCAGATCCTGGAGGTTGCGGAAAGCGTCAAGAAGGCGGGCGCATCTTTCCTGCGCGGCGGCGCGTTCAAGCCGCGCACCTCACCGTACTCCTTCCAAGGGTTGGAAGCCGAAGGCCTCAAGCTGCTGCTGGAAGCAAAGCGTCAGACCGGCATGCCGATTGTCACCGAGATCATGAGCGAGAAACATCTGGATCTGTTTGCCAATGTGGATATTATCCAGCTTGGCGCGCGCAATATGCAGAACTTCATGCTGCTCAAGGAGCTTGGCCGCTCGAATAAGCCGATCCTGTTAAAACGCGGCCTGTCTGCCACCATGGAGGAATTCCTCATGGCGGCCGAGTACATCTTTGCGGGCGGCAACAAGCAGGTGATGCTGTGTGAGCGCGGCATCCGTACCTTCGAAACCATGATCCGCAACAACCTTGATATTTCGGCCATCCCGCTGGTCAAAAACCTGACCCACCTGCCGATTATTATTGACCCGAGCCATGCCGCGGGCAAGCGCGAACTGGTTGCGCCGCTGTCGCGCGCCGCCATCGCCGCAGGTGCGGACGGCCTGATGATTGAGGCGCACAACAACCCCAAGTGCGCGCTGTGCGACGGTGCGCAGTCGCTTGACCTGCCCATGTTTGACGGCGTGATGGCGGATGTGAAGCGCCGCGTTCAGTTCGAAGGCAGAGAACTCCAGTGAGGATCGAGTAAAAAAAGAAGGCCGGAGGGCCTTCTTTTTTTACTCTGCTTCGGGTGTTTCCGGGATTCCGGCGGCTAAATCGGTGAGTGAGCCGAAGGAATACCCCAGTTCTTCATATTTGGTCAGCAGTTCGTCGAGAATCTCGGCGTTTGTGCGTGAAGTGGAATGCAGCAGCAGGATCGCGCCGTTGTGAATGCGCGGCAGCAGCTTGTCGAACGCCTGCTGATGGGTGGGTTGGTTGTCGGCATACCAATCCACATACGCAAGGCTCCAGAATACGGTTGTATAGCCCAGTTCCTTGGCCTGCCGGAGGTTTTCTTCGCTGTATTTGCCCTGCGGCGGTCGGTAAAATTTGGGGAGTTCCTGGCCGGTCAGGGTTTTGTATTGTTCTTCCACACCGCGCAACTCCTTTTCAAAGGAGGCCTTGTCGGAGATCTTCGACATGTCCGGATGCGAAGAGGTGTGGTTCCCGACGATATGCCCTTCCTCGGCCATACGTTTGACAAGGTCGGGCGCGGTTTCGATGTAATTGCTCACGACAAAGAAGCAGGCGGGCGCCTGATGCTTTTTCAGCGCATCCAGGATGGCTGGCGTGTCGCCGCTTTCATAACCGGCATCGAAAGTTAGATAAATCACCGGTTTGGCGGTGTCCCCGACATAATAGGCATTATAGGCGCGCAGCGAATCCGCCGAAGCGTTGCCGATCGGCGGGGCGCCTTCGGTTTGGAAGGAAAGCCCCCAGTCGGTGGAGGCCACCGTCTGCACCGGCACTTCGCTGCGCAGCACCTGCACCACGACTGCGCCGCAGGCGACAATCACGGCTGCACTGAGCAGCCCGACAAGTTTGCGGCTCAGCCGCGCCGAAATCATATATTTCAAGAAGATCACCGTCCCTGTCAGCATTTGCTCTAACCTATGCGGACAGGGACGCGGATATGCCGGCGATTAACCGCTGTAATCCTCCAGCAGGCGGTTGACGTCGGCTGCGTCTTCCAGAGGCAGGCCGTCCTCAAGCAGTTTTCGGTCCGCGTCCGGCAGGGAGCGGGCGTCGATTTCGGTGACAAGCACGGGTTCCGGGCGCCCGGTGACATAGATGACCACATGATCGTTGACAAGCGCGGCGTAATAGCTTGGCGTCTCGGCCGTGGCTGCGGCGGAGGCGCGGGAAGCCGGCTCGTTTAAGCCGTCCGACGCGCCGAGCAGCCACAGGGACAGTGCAAATGCGGTTACCGCGCCGCCGTAGGCGAGCGTGCGGAGCGTCATAGCAGAACGGTTCATGGCAAAGCCTCCTGGTCAAAATATTTCTTATGCATTATCATGGACAAAATGCGGGAGATTTATCCCGGATTCATGAATAAAATTCAAAAAATTTGTGAACTACCTGCAAAATATCAAAAATATTTGGCAATCGGACATCCTTGTGTTATAATGAAAAAGCTTATGGGACTATGACGGACGGCGTCTGCCGCCTGTCTGACAAGGAGGTTCTGAATATGGCAAGACGAAAGAAGGGCAAGGTACGGAAAGCCTTTAAAGGCCTGCGCTTCTTCCTCGTTTCCTTTTTGCTGGTATGTGTCATGTGCGCGAGTATTTGCGGCGTTGCGCTGGCGCTGTACCTGCGTGTCTATATTGAGCCAAATGCGACAATCGATGTCAATGAGCTGATGTTTGATATGGATATGACCAGCATTGTCTATGCCTGGGATGAGGAAAAAGAGGACTATGCCGAGTATGAGGTGCTTCGCGGCATAGAAAACCGTATCTGGTCTGATTTGGATGAAATACCGAAGGATTTGCAGAATGCGTTTATCGCCATTGAGGATAAGCGCTTTTATGAGCACAAGGGCGTGGACTGGAAACGCACGGCGTACGGCGTTGTCAACTGGATTACCGGCCGGGAAGGCGGCGGCTCCACCATCACCCAGCAGCTGATCAAAAACCTGACGAAATTCGACGACTATTCGGTCAAGCGCAAGCTGACGGAGATTTTCCGTGCGCTCCAGCTGGAAAAGGATTTGAACAACAAGGACCGCATCCTAGAGATGTACCTGAACCTCATCTATCTGGGGCAGGGCGCATACGGCGTTAATACGGCGGCGTCCACCTATTTCAGCAAGGATCTGAGCGAACTCGATCTGGCTGAGTGCGCAATCCTTGCGGGCATTACCAAAAACCCGTCGCTCTACGATCCGTTTAATCATCCGGACAAGATTAAGGAGCGCCAGGAGACCATTCTCGATGAGATGTGCAAGCAGGGCATGATTACGGAGAGCGAGCGCGACGCGGCCAAGGCGGAAGAACTCGAATATAAATACGAGGACGCCAAGGAAGCGCTCAACAATACTTATTCGTACTTTACCGACGCGGTCATCAACGACGTCATCAATGACTTTGTCGAGAAAAAGGACTATCCGCTGGAGCTGGCCAAGTGGAAGGTCACTTCGGGCGGCGTGCAGATTTATACGACCGTGGAGCCTGCGGTGCAGTCTGCAATGGAAGAGGTCTATGAGGACGATTCCAATTTCCCGAACGTGTCCCGCAACGGCATGCGCCCGGAAAGCGCCATGGTTGTCTGCAATGCGGAGGGCGACGTTGTTGGCATTGTGGGCGGCCGCGGCAAGAAGACCGACAACCGCGTACTCGTGCGCGCCGATTCCCCGCGCCAGTCAGGTTCCTCGATCAAGCCGCTTTCTGTGTATGGCCCCGCGATGGACGCAGGGCTGATCACCCCATACTCTGTGCGCGACAACGAACCGTTTAAGGAAATTGACGGCAGGGCATGGCCGCGCAACGACAGCGGCGGCTATACCGGCCCGATGACGATCCGTACCGCGGTTGCCAAGTCAGTCAATGCGGTGGCCGTGCGCGTCGTGGATGAACTGACCCCCCGCGCGGCATATGACTTCCTGACCGAGCAGCTGGATTTCAGCCACCTGAACGCGGCGGACATCGACCTTGCACCGATGGCGCTCGGCGGCATGAACGGCGGCGTCACGGTGCGTGAAATGGCGGCCGGGTTCTCCATTTTCCTGAACGACGGTATTTTTAACGGCGCGCGCACCTATACCAAGGTGCTGAACTCCGATGGCACCGTTTTGCTGGAAAACGAGCCGCTGGGGCGCCAGGTCTTTGAGCGCGAGCAGACCGTTTACTACATGCGGGATGTGCTCATGGGCGTTACCTCAAGCGAGATGGGCGGTACCGGCCGCCGCATCAACGTCCCGGGGATGGATACGGCGGGCAAGACTGGCACCTCGCAGAAAAAACGCGACCTGTGGTTCTGCGGCTTTACGCCATACTATGTCGGCGCGACGTGGTTTGGTTACGACAGCAACTATGATCTGTCGGGTGTGAGCGGCAACCCATCGCTGACGGTTTGGAACAAGGTGATGAACAAGATCCATGAGAATCTGGAGTCGGCGAAATTTGATTTGGGCGATAACGAGAATTTTGAACGCGCATCCTACTGCACGGTATCCGGGCTGTCGCCCAGTTCGTCATGCCGCGCGAATGGAACTGTGGCAACCGGGCGATACTGGAAGGGGGACGCTCCGGACGAGATTTGCACCACGTGTCACTATCAAGCGCCGGATCCCGAGCCGGAAGAAAAGCCGGACGGGACAACCGACCCGGAGAACCCGAATGGCACGGAACCCGGGGGCAATGGGGAAGGGCAAGGCGGCGCCGCGCCGGTTGCGCCGTCTGAGCCTTCGGGCACAGGAGATCCGGAGAACGGATAAAAAGCTTGATCTTTGAAGCATCCTGTAGTATAATAACCTCATCTGCGAAACAGCGCCGCACAAGGCCGTACTAGTTGGGGAGGCAGCGGTGCCCTGTACCTGCAATCCGCTCCAGCAGGGACGAATTCCGGCCGCGAGGGGCGGCATCTCGAAGTGCGCAGCCCACTGGGCGGCGATGACAGACTGGTACTACGCAACGGAGGACTGTGAACCATGTCAGGCGGGGAACCGAGCAGCATTAAGCAGAAACCACCGTGTGCCGTGGATTTGCCGGTTTTGAGTCGTGCAGCGGGAAAGGCCGTCGGGGTCGTCGTTTCGACCGGCCGGTGTACGGTCTTGTGGGGCGCTGTTTTACAGCAGTGAAAAGGAATGGAAAGCGGGCAGAGTTTCTGTCCGCTTTTTCTATCGGAAGGAGGAAGACCATGTATCAGGCGCTTTACCGCAAATGGCGGCCGCTGACTTTTGCGGACGTCATCGGCCAGCAACACATCACCGACACACTGCGCAGCCAGCTCGTCAGCGGCCGCCTGTCGCATGCCTACCTCTTTTCCGGTACGCGCGGCACGGGCAAGACCACCTGCGCCAAAATCCTGGCGCGCGCGGTCAACTGTGAGCAGCCGAAAAACGGCGACCCGTGCGGCGAGTGCGCGTCCTGCCGCGGCATTCTGGATGGGTCGGTGCTCGATGTGGTTGAGATTGACGCGGCCTCGAACAATGGCGTGGACAACATCCGCGACATCCGTGAGGAGACGCGCTATGCGCCGTCCTCGGTCAAAAAGCGCGTGTACATCATCGACGAGGTGCATATGCTGTCCACGGGCGCGTTCAACGCTCTGCTGAAGACGCTTGAAGAGCCGCCGTCCCATGTGCTCTTCATTCTGGCGACGACCGAGATCCACAAGGTGCCCGCGACCATCCTGTCGCGCTGCCAGCGGTTTGATTTCCGGCGCATCACGCCCGGGGACATTGCCAGAAGGCTTATGGATATTGCGGCAGCCGAGAACATCCCGCTGGCCGAGGGCGGCGCGAAGCTCATTGCGCGGCTCGCGGACGGCGCGATGCGCGACGCGCTCTCCATGCTCGATCGCACGGCAGGCTGCGAGACTGTGGACGAGGAAGCGGTCAGCCGGTCCATCGGCATCCTGGGCGCGCACGACGCGACCGGACTGATGGAATGCATCAAAGACGACGACCTTGCAGGCGCGGTGCAGCGCATTGGGGAAGCCTATGACGGAGGCCGCGACCTTGCGGGCGTGTTCGATCAGCTGCTTGGGCTCATTCGCGATATGCTGCTCGTCAAGACCGCGCAAAGCGATGTGTCGGCCATGTTGTCGCCTGCATATTCCCCGAAAGAGGTGCACCGGCTGTGCGAGGGCGTCGCGGCTTCCACGCTTATCGCGTGGTCGCGCATTTTGCAGGAGAGCCAGGGGCGGCTTAAGACCGCAGCTAACCGCCGGGTGGAAGCCGAGTTGACCGTGGTGCGGCTGTGTACTATGGGCGGTGAAGCCTATGATACGCTTTCGGGCCGTGTGGACGCACTGGAGGAAAAGGTCAAACATGGCGTGGCCGTGCGGCCGGCCGCAGCGCCCACGCAAGCCCTGCCGGATGATGAACGCCCGCCCCTGCCGGGGGATGACGACGCGCCTCCGCCGCCGGGTGACGAGGATGCGCCCGCATGGCTGGAGGAGGAAGCTGCGCCGCCCGCACAGAAAAAGCCTTTTTCCGGGGAGAAAAAGGCTGCGCCCGCCGGGAAACCGTGGGAGCATTGGCCGAAACTGCTCAGCGCGCTGACCGGTAAGATCAACATGGGTGCGCTGACCTGTATGAAGGCGGGCTATGTCCGCGCCGAATTTTCGGATGGCACGCTGCTGCTGTTCTGCGACGACGACATCACGGCAGGGCTGCTCAAGGCCGAGCCGACGCAGAGCAAGGTGCGTGAAGCGGCGATGAACCTGCACGGCGGGCCGCTTAAGCTGCGTGTGTATGAACCGGGCAAAAAGCCGAAACAGAAGCAGGAAAACAGCGAAATTGATGAGGTGCTGCAAAAAGCGCAATCTCTGGATATTGAAATCACCGAACTCAATGGATTTTAGGAGGATATATTTATGGCAAAGGGTAAATTTGGCGGCATGGGCGGCGGCATGAATATGCAGGCCATGATCAAGCAGGCACAGAAGATGCAGCAGGACATGCTGAAGGCGCAGGATGAAATCGCGGCCATGGAGACCGAGGCAACCGCAGGCGGCGGCGCGGTCAAGGCGATTGTGCAGGGCACGAACAACCTGAAAGCGCTTGAGATCAAGCCCGAAGTTGTCGATCCGGACGACGTGGAGATGTTACAAGATCTGGTGCTGGCCGCGGTCAACGAGGCGTTCCGTCTGGCTTCGGAGAAGAGCGAGCAGTCCATGAAAAAGGTCACCGGCGGCATGGGCGGCGGGATGCCGGGCCTGTTCTAAGCGATGCCCTTTTTTGCACCGCCGGTCGAACGGCTCATCGAAGAATTTGCAAAGCTGCCCGGCATCGGGCATAAAACCGCGCAGCGGCTGGCGTTTTACGTCATGAACCAGCCCAAAGCGGCGGCGGAAGCCTTTGCGCAGGCGCTGCTGGACGCCAAGGAAAAGGTGTACACCTGCAAGGTTTGCCAGAACCTGACCGATACCGAGGTGTGCCCGATCTGTTCCAATCCGGCGCGCGACCATGGCGTGATCTGCGTGGTCACCGACCCCAAGGACGTGATCGCGTTCGAGCGTACCCGTGAATTTAACGGCCTGTATCACGTGCTGCACGGCACAATTTCGCCGCTCGGCGGCGTGGGGCCGGACGATATCCGCATCAAGGAACTGCTCCAGCGCGTTGCGGATGAGGAAGAGGACGTGCGCGAGGTCATCATTGCGACCAACCCGGACACCGAGGGCGAGGCGACAGCCATGTACTTGTCCCGTCTGCTGCGGCCGTTCGGTATCAAGATCACCCGCCTGGCATATGGGATGCCGGTCGGCGGCCATCTGGAATATGTGGACGAGGTTACGCTTATGCGGGCGCTCGAAGGCCGCCGCGAGATTTAACTGTTTGGAGGAATCACGTTGTCTGATTTAAGACAGGAAATTGGAAACCGGCGCACGTTTGCGATTATTTCGCACCCGGACGCCGGCAAGACCACCATCACCGAGAAGTTTCTGCTGTACGGCGGCGCCATTCAGGAAGCCGGTATGGTGAAGGGCAAAAAGAACAGCCGTCATGCGGTCTCCGACTGGATGGAAATTGAAAAGCAGCGCGGTATTTCGGTCACGTCGTCTGTTCTGCAATTCCGCTACGGCGACAAGTGCATTAACATTCTGGATACCCCGGGCCATCAGGATTTCTCGGAGGACACCTACCGCACGCTCATGGCGGCCGACTCAGCGGTGATGGTGATCGACGCATCCAAGGGCGTCGAGGCGCAGACACGCAAGCTGTTCAAGGTCTGCGCGATGCGCGGTGTGCCGATTTTTACGTTCATCAACAAAATGGACCGCGATTCGCGCGACCCCTACGAGTTGCTGGAAGAGATTGAAAACGAGCTGGGCATCGGCACGTTTGCGGTCAACTGGCCGATCGGTTCCGGCAAGGAGTTCAAGGGCGTATACGACCGCCTGGATGATGAGGTTATTGCCTTTGATGGGGTGGACGCGCGCCACGAAGTTGCGGCGACCCATCTCAAGTTCGGCTCGGACGAGCTGAAAAGCCTGCTGACCGGGCAGCAATACAGCACCCTCTCCGACGATATTGAGCTGCTTTCGGGCGCGGGCGACGAATTTGACCTCGACGCCGTACACCACGGCAAGCTGTCGCCGGTGTTCTTTGGTTCGGCGCTGACCAACTTCGGTGTAGAACCGTTTTTGAAAAAGTTTCTCGTCATGACCCCGCCGCCGACGGCCCGCAAGGCGGACATTGGCGTAATCGACCCGTTTGAGGACGCGTTCTCGGCATTTGTCTTTAAGATTCAGGCCAACATGAACAAGGCGCATCGCGACCGCATTGCGTTCATGCGCATATGCTCGGGCAAGTTTGAGCGCGGCAGGGACGTCTGGCATGTACAGGGGGGGAAAAAGATCCAGCTTGCCCAGCCGCAGCAGCTGATGGCGCAGGATCGCTCGATTGTCGAGGAAGCCTATGCGGGCGATATCATCGGCGTGTTTGACCCGGGCATCTTCTCAATCGGCGACACGGTCTGCGACCCCAAGCGCAAGTGCACGTTCTCGGGCATCCCGACCTTTGCGCCCGAGTTGTTCGCGCGTGTGCGCCAGAAGGATACGCTCAAGCGCAAGCAGTTTGTCAAGGGCGTGGAACAGATCGCGCAGGAAGGCGCCATCCAGATCTTTCGCGAGCCGAATTCAGGCATGGAGGAAGTCATCGTGGGCGTGGTCGGCCAGCTCCAGTTCGAGGTGCTCGAATACCGCCTGAAAAATGAGTACAACGTTGAAATAATTCGCGAAATGCTGCCGTATGAGCATCTGCGCTGGATTGAAAATGTCGATCAAGATACTTTCGATTACAAGGCTCTGACCCTCACGAGCGATACCAAGGTCGTGCAGGATTTCAGGGGGAATTATTTGCTGCTGTTTACCAGCCCGTGGAACATATCGTGGGCGCTCGATCATAACGATGGCCTGGAGCTGGCAGAGTTCTCGGAAAACACCTAAAAGGAAAAGCCTTTCCCTTGTAAGGGAAAGGCTTTTTTCATGTTCAGATTTACAGAAGCGGCTGCTCTTCACGGACGCGGACAGCCTGTAAATATGTGTACAGCAGGTAAAGCCGCGCGGCGGAGAAACTGGCGCTTACGATAATGGCGAGAAATGCAACCTGCGCCAGCGACAGCAGGCCGACAATGAGCGCCTCGATAAACGCCAGGTAAAAGCACCATTTGATACGGCCAACCGGATAATCGTAGCCGTTTGGCTCGATCAGTTCGTCCAGCCCCCAATAGAAATGATAGCTTCCAATAATGCCGATAATCGCAAAAATCAGCGCAATAATGAGCGTAAACACCATAAATCCCATATTTGTTATGGGATTGGCAAGCAGAGCCAGCAGGCCGATAATCAAACTGGCCAAAGCGCCGATGGTACCAATGATCTGGTAGGAAAACGCGCGGGACAGATGGTCGGAGATCGTGCGCATCTGGTACAGTTCGTATAGGCAAATGACGGAAGTAATCAAGGAAATGACCGAAATAAGAATGGAGTTATTATTGTTCGAGGATAGCGCGGAAATCACTGCGGAGACAAGCGTTGCCCAAAAGTACGGCTTTAAAAATGGATAAATGTTTGTTGTCATAAAATCGCCCCCTTATCTGGTTCCAGTATAGCAGGAAAGCAGGCGGATGGGTAGGGTCAAATTCCACAAGAAAAAGGAAGTTTTTTGGTGGTAAGTTACATTTACCTTGAAACAAAAATAATAGGCATAAAAAGAAAACAGCCCGTGCAAACTGCACGGGCTGTCAGTTAATTATTCAGGTAGAACGAAACCAATTCCTGCATCAGCTCGTCCCGGTCGATCTTGCGGATCAGACTGCGGGCATTGTTGTGATTTGTGATGTAGGTTGGGTCTTCTGAAAGCAGATAACCGACGATCTGGTTGATGGGATTATAGCCCTTTTCCTTCAGGGCGTCATAAACCGTGGTCAGAATCCGCTTCATTTCAACATTGGAATCATCCACGAGATTAAACTTTCTAGTGCCATCGAGCATTCTGGCTTCCTCCTTTGCTCAGGTGCTATCTTAATGATAATACAGATTACAGGGATTGTAAAGGGCAAAGTGGGGCGCGCAGCCGGATTTTTCGCGGAAAACTTTCCGCTGGTGGGACGCTTAGCTGCGCAGAACCGCGCCGAACCCCTGCTCCAGCGCTTCGATTGCCTTCTTCATCGCTTTGTCGCACTCCTCGTCGGTCAGGGTGCGGTCGGCGGCGCGCAGGCTCATCGAATAAGCGACAGACTTCTTACCCTCCGGAATGCCTTTGCCCTTGTATACATCAAACAGCTTTACCGACTCCAGAATTGCTCCGGCAGCCTTTTCGATGGCCTTCTGCATGGAAGCCGCCGGGACCGCGTCTTCGACCAGCACGGCGATGTCGCGGGTGGATGCCGGGAACTTGGGCAACGGCTGGTACCGCTTGGCCGGGTCTGCTGCCGCATACAGCGCATCCATGATCAGTTCCGCGGCCAGAACCTCGGCCGTGAAGCCGTATTTTTTGGCAACCACCGGATGCACGGTGCCGAAGGCGCCGAGCAGGGTTTCGCCCGCGTAGACCTTGGCGCAGCGGCCCGGGTGATAGGACGGGTTCTCCGTGTCGGCAACGACCGAAACATCCTTGACATTCAGCTCACGGCAGATGGCCTCGATTACGCCCTTGAACTGGAAGAAGGACAAGCGGCCGTAGGAGCCAAGGGTCAGGATCTTTTGCTCGTGCGGCAGCCGGTCGGCGTCCGCCTTGCCGTCCTTTACGACCGGGGTATAAATAGTGCCAAGCTCATAAAGGGAGGCGGCCGGATTGCGGTGCGCGTTGTTGTGGCTCAGGGAATCCAGCATGGACGGCAGCACGGTGGTGCGCATAACTGAAAAGTCCTCGCCCAGCGGGTTCAGGATGGTGGTCGAAATACGGCGGATATCGTCTGCCGGCAGGTTGATCGCGTCATAAAACTTCGGTGAAATAAACGAATGGCTCATGGATTCATCGAAGCCCGCGGATAGGCAAACGCCGGTTGCCGCGCGCTCCATGAGCTGGCGCGGGGATAGTCCGCCCTGTGTGGTATCTCCCGCGTACAGGCGTACCGGGATGTTGTCGTAGCCATACATACGCGCCACTTCTTCGGCAAGGTCGCACATGCGCGCGATGTCGATGCGGAAAGAAGGGATGATGACCTTGCCGTCCTCGACCCGGAACTCCAGGCGCTCGAGCATTTCCTTCTGGGTTTCTGCGGGCAGGCTGGTACCGAGCAGGGCGTTCATCTTATCCGGCTCAAACGGCAGGGACTTAGGGCTGAGGTCGGCCGCGCAGACGTCCACCACGCCGTCGACGACGTCGCCTGCGCCCAATTCTTCAATCAGCTCGCAGGCGCGCAGCAGGGCGGGCATGGTCAGCGAAGCGTCAAGGCCCTTTTCAAAGCGGCCGGACGCCTCGGTACGCATGCCGAGAGCCTTGGCAGTGATGCGGATTGTCGCGCCGTGGAAGCACGCGGATTCAAAGACAACAGTCCTAGTGGAGTCGGTGATCTCCGAGTTTGCGCCGCCCATAACGCCCGCAATGGCGACCGGCTTGGAGCCGTCGCAGATGGCGAGCATTTCCGGGGTAATGGCGCGATCCTGCCCGTCCAGCGTTTGAATGGCCTCGCCCGGCTGCGGGCGGCGAACCACGATCTTGCCGTCGGACAGGCAAGCGTAGTCGAACGCGTGCATCGGCTGGCCGTACTCGAGCATGACGTAGTTGGTGATATCGACGATGTTGTTGATCGGGCGCACGCCGGAGGCGAACAGGCGCTCGCGCATCCACGCCGGAGACGGCTCGATCTTAATATTTTTGACGATTTTGGCGGTGTAGCGCGGGCACAGCTCGGGTTCATCAACCTGCACCGAAACATAGTCCCTGACGTCTCCGCCGCAGCCCTTCACAGCCGGCTCCCTGACGGCAAACGGGCGCTGGAAGGTCGCGGCCGCCTCGCGGGCCAGGCCGATCATGGACAGGCAGTCCGGGCGGTTGGAGGTGATCTCAAAATCCGCAACGTATTCGTCCAGGCCGAGCACGCCCTTGATGTCCACGCCAACCGGGGTGCCCTTCGGCAGGAACAGGATGCCGTTGCCGCAGGCATAAGGTACGCAGCCATGGTCAAGGCCCAGCTCCTGGAACGAGCACATCATGCCGTCCGAAACAACGCCGCGCAGTTTGCCCCTGGTGATCTTCACGCCGCCGGGCAGGGTGGATTTGTGCAGGCAGACCGGGCAGATTTCGCCGATGGACGCTTCGGTGACATTGGGCGCGCCGGTGACAATCTGCACCGGCTCTTCCGCGCCGGTGTTAATCTGGCAGATGACCAGATGGTCAGAGTCCGGGTGTTTTTCGACCGACAGGATTTCGCCGGTAACGACGTTGGAGATCTCCGCGCCGAGGTAGTCCACGCTCTCAACCTTGGAGCCGGACATCGTCATTTTGGCGTCAAACTCCTTCGGAGATACGCCGTCTAGATTGGTATAATCTTTCAGCCAGGAAAGAGGCAGTTTCATTGTGATTGCTCTCCTTTTATCGCATTTTGTAACAGATAGGAAGTAGGGAATACGGCCGGGCAGCCCGCAAAGCGCGCGACAAAGCCGGTACATTGCCTGAAAGTGTGGTTCCAGGCGAACGCGAAGCGTTTAAAACTGGTGCAGGAACCGGACGTCGTTCTCATAGAACAGGCGGATGTCGTCAATTTTGTAACGGCCCATGACGGTGCGTTCCAGGCCGACGCCGAACGCATAGCCGGAATATTCCTCCGGTTCGATGCCGCAGACCTCGAGGACGTGCGGATGCACCATGCCGCAGCCGAGGATCTCAATCCAGCCTTCGCCCTTGCACAGCGGGCAGCCTGCGCCATGGCAGCGGTAGCACTGGATATCCATCTCCGCAGACGGCTCGGTGAAGGGGAAGTGGTGCGGGCGGAAGCGGACAACGGTTTCCTCGCCGTACAGGCGCTTGGCAAACAGTTCCAAAATACCCTTCAGGTCGCTCATGGTGATGCCCTTATCGACAACCAGGCCCTCGATCTGATGGAACAGCGGGGAATGGGTTGCGTCCACGGCATCCGAACGGTAGACACGGCCGGGCGCGAGAATACGGATCGGCGGCTTCTGCTTTTCCATGGTGCGGATCTGCATCGGGGAGGTCTGGGTGCGCAGCACGACGTTATCCGAAATATAGAAGGTGTCCTGCGTGTCGCGCGCCGGATGATCCTTCGGGATGTTCAGGGCTTCGAAATTGTAATGGTCAAGCTCGACCTCGGGGCCTTCCGCAATCTGGAAGCCCAGGCCGATGAAGATGTCCTTGATTTCATCGAGCACGTTCGTAAGCGGGTGCTTGTGGCCGAGGACAACGTCCTCCCCCGGCATCGTCACATCCAGGGTCTCGCTTTTCAGTTTTTCTTCCAGCGCCAGGCGCTCAATGATTTCGCCCTGTTTGTCCAGGGCGGTTTCGACGGCTGCGCGCACATCATTCACCAGCTGGCCGATGATCGGGCGCTCTTCCGGCGCGACGTTCTTCATGCCCTTCAGGATGGCGGTCAGTTCGCCCTTCTTGCCGAGGAACTTGACGCGCACCGCATCCAGATCGCGGGCGGTCTTGGTTTCGCTGAGCTCTTTCCTGGCGTTTGCAAGAATGGCTTCAAGCTGCTGTTTCATAAGTTGGTACACTCCTTTGGTGGGGATTTTGGAAACAAATGAAGAATGGCGGCACAAAAAAACGGCCTTCGCCCCATAGGACGAAAACCGCAGCTTCCGTGGTACCACCTACATTCGCGGGCAGGATCCCGCGCACTTGTGCGCCCGGTAACGGGGGCGGGGCGGGCGCGCCTACTCGGGTTCAGCACGCCTGCTCACAGGGGAACTTCGCATCGCGTCCTTTGGGGCGGCTTGCAGCCGGTGACCGCCGTTCTCTGGCAAAGGGAACGCCATGCTACTTTTCCTGTTCATCGCAGATAAGCATATACATAATATATACCACGTTTCACGGACAAATTCAAGGGGATTTTTCGCATTTGAGGGAATCCTGTGGTTTTTCTGAGAAATGAAGCGGTGTTTTGTACATCGGCCGGTCCGGCTGTCCCGAAAACGGCGCGCGGGACAGCAAAGGCAGCAGCAGTGACGACGCAATGAGCAGGCGGTTGTTTTGGAACAGCGGCATTGACGAAACCACGGCGTTCCACTATACTAAAAACAGAAGCGGAGGTAGAACGATGTTTGGACTTTTGTTTGGCGGTATGTTCCTGCTCGTGGCCGGCATAATTGTGTATCAGATGGCCTGCGGCGTGGCGGAGTGGAACCGCAACAACCATTCCCCGGTGGAAGAGCGCCGGGCAAGCGTGGTCGGGAAACGGGAAGAAGTGCATCATCACAATCATACGGATGCGAACGGCGCGATGCATATGTCGACTTCGACCACCTACTATGCAACATTTGAGATGGACGATGGCATGCGCATGGAGCTGCGCATAAAAGGCAGGGAATACGGCATGCTTGCGGAGGGGGATTTTGGGACGCTGACGTATCAGGGGACGCGGTACCTTGGTTTCCAACGAAAATAGGAACATCTTTTTTGAAAAAAGAAGTTGACAACACAGGGAGATTTGTGTATACTAAATAAGCACTGATTCGGTACCATAGCCAAGCGGTAAGGCGTGGGACTGCAACTCCCTGATCCCCAGTTCGATTCTGGGTGGTACCTCCAGAGCGCCAACGCCGCCGGAACAAATCCGGCGGCGTTTTTTAAGTTTTTACTCCAAAAGGGGGATATATACGGTGAGCCGTTTTTTTACCATCATTGGCGCGGGCAGCGGGCAGCCCGGCGACCTGACCCGTCAGGCGCGGGATGCGATGGCGAACGCCGGCCTGCTGCTGTCTACCGGACGGCTGGCGGAGAACCTGTCGGGCCTAGGCAAAATTGAGACCTGCCAGACCAGCAAGCTGGCGGAGACCGCATTGGCGGCCACGGCGGAACGCGTCGGCATTTTGGTTTCCGGCGATGCGGGATTTTTCAGCGCCGCCAAGACACTGTACCAAAAACTGGCCGCACACGGTGAGGTTGAGGTCGTATGCGGGCTGAGCAGTATGCAAATGTTGTGCGCGCGGCTGAGCGCGGCATACGACGACGCGGTCTGGCTGAGCTTGCATGGCCGCAAAGGCAGCCTGCTTGGCGCGGTCAGCTACAACCGCAAGGTCTTCGCGTTGACGGGCGGCGACCAGAACGCGCAGAAGCTGTGCCGGTCGATTGTGGACGCCGGGCTGGGGCATGTGCGCGTGGCGCGCGGCGAAAACCTTGGCGCGGCAGACGAACAGGTGGTCACAGGTTCGGCGGCAGAGCTGGCGGACAGGCCCTGCGGCAGCCTCGCGGTGCTGCTCATCGAAAACGACCGTCCGGGAAATCCGAACCTGCCCATCCGGGACAGCGACATGGAACGGGGCAGCGTGCCCATGACCAAGCAGGAGGCGCGCTGGACGGCGGTAAACCTGCTCGATCTGCGCGCGACCGATGTGGTCTACGATGTGGGCGCGGGCACCGGCTCGGTGTCCATGGAGATGGCCAGACGGGTGCGGCGCGGCGTGGTATACGCGATTGAGCGCGGCGCCGAAGGCATTGCCCTGATCGACCGTAACCGCAAAGCGCTCGGCTGCTGGAATGTCGTTCCGGTGGAAGGCGAGGCGCCGGCCGCGATGGACGGCCTGCCCACGCCGGATGCGGCCTTTGTCGGCGGCAGCGGCGGCGCGCTGTTTGAAACTTTGTCCATTTTAAAGGAGCGTAACCCGAAAATCCGCGTGGTGGTAACAGCGGTATCGCTGGAAACGCTCAGCGATGCACAGATTGCGCTGAGTACACTCGGATTTGAGCACGTTGCAATCAGCCAGATCAGCGCTGTGCGCGGGCGGAAGGCGGACGGCAGCACGCCGCTTACCGCGAACAACCCGATTTTCCTGTTAAGCGGAGGTGTGCGTTGACCGGCGGCACAGCGGCACTGACCACGCTGGCCATCGCGCTGGGGTTTGTGCTCGATTGGATTTTTGGTGATCCGCAGGGGATGTGGCACCCCATCTGTGCAATCGGTTCGCTGATTTCCAAAACCGAAAAGCTGCTGCGCCGCCTGTTCCCGGCCACGCCGCGCGGGGAAAAGATTGCGGGCGTGTTCCTATGGATCATCGTATGCGGCCTGAGCTTTGCCGTGCCGCTGGCGGTTCTGTTCCTGCTGGGACGTGTCAGCAAATGGCTGGCTTTTGCTGCGGAGACACTGTTCTGCTATCAGATTTTTGCGCGCAAATGCCTGGTGGACGCGGGGGTTCATGTGCGTGCGGCTTTGGAAAAATCGCTGGATGACGGCCGCAGGGCAGTCTCGATGTACGTCGGCAGAGATACAGCCGCACTGACGGAAGAAGGCGTCATTAAGGCCACGGTGGAGACCATTGCCGAAAATGCGACCGACGGCGTGGTCGCGCCCATGATTTTCCTGCTCGTTGGCGGCGCGCCGCTCGGGTTCCTGTATAAAGCGGTCAACACGCTCGATTCCATGGTTGGCTACCATAACGATAGATATGAGAATTTTGGCTGGTTCAGCGCGAAAATGGATGATCTGTTCAATTTCATTCCCGCGCGCGTTACTGCGGCGTGCATGGTCGCGGGCGCGGGCATGCTGAAGTTTGACAGCCGCAACGCGCGGCGCATCTTCCAGCGCGACCGGTTCAAACATAAAAGCCCCAATTCGGCGCAGACCGAGTCGGTCTGTGCGGGCGCGCTGCATATCCAGCTGGGCGGCAATGCACCGTATTTCGGAAAAATGGTGCGAAAACCTACCATTGGCGACGATGATCGCGCAATTGTAAAGAGCGATATCGGGCGCGCGTCCGACTTGATGACGACCGCGGCGGTATTTGCGCTGCTGCTCGGCCTTACAATCCGGATGGCCGCCACCTTGGCGCCGCCTTCCTTTTAAACAGATTCGGATCAGGGCATGAACAAGTGCTCTGATTTTTTTTATTTAATTTTGAGTAAATTGACCATTTGAGGTCAATTTTTCAGGTTTCCCCCGTATAGATTGAAAGGGGTGAAGCCTGTGAATATTCAGGAAAAACGTGCGCGCGCCGAAAATTATGGAGGTGCACGCAAAACAGCGGACATTTGTTATCTGGTCATTCATTTTACCGCGAATGACGGCGATACCGCAAAAAACAACGCCGACTATTTTGCACGCGAGGTGGCCGGCGCGTCGGCGCACTATTTTGTGGACGAGCGGGAGGTGTGGCGCAGCGTGCCCGACAACCGCGTCGCCTGGCACTGCGGCACCAGGGGCACGTATTTCCATCCATACTGCCGCAATCAAAACAGCATCGGGATTGAGCTGTGCAGCCGGGTGGATGCAAATGGTATATTCTATTTTTCCGGCGAAACTGTGGAACAGGCCGTGCAGCTTGCACGAGGGCTGCGAAAACAGTATCAAATCCCGCCGGGGCATATCCTGCGGCACTACGATGTGACGCACAAGCTGTGTCCGGAACCGTTTGTGCGGAATGCGGGGGCATGGCAGGCGTTTGTGAAGGCGTTGGAAGAAAAAGAGGAGGATGAAGAAATGGTTATGTATCAAACCTATGAGGATTGCCCGGACTGGGCCAAGGATACGATCAAAAAGCTGGTGCATCTGGGATATCTGAACGGCGACGAGCAGGGGATTTTGAACCTGGAGCACAACATGCTGCGCGGGCTGGTCATCAATGACCGCGCCGGGCTGTACGACTGGAAATGAACAAGAGCCGGGGGAAATTCCCCTGGCTTTTGCATTTTGTGCGGAAAAAACAAGAAAAGCAAGGATACTGTATTGAAATGCACGGAAAAAGGCAGTATAATACTTGTAGTTTAAAATTAACGGAGGTTTTACCAATGGCTACGATTACGAGAAAGACTACGATCGGCGAAGTTCTCGCAATGGACATGGGCACCGCAAAGTTCTTCCTGGAAATGGGCATGCACTGTCTGGGATGCCCGTCCTCGCAGGGCGAGTCGGTGGAGGAAGCATGCATGGTACACGGCCTGGAGCCGGACGTGCTGGTGGACAAGCTCAACGCATTCCTGGCAGACAAGTAAGGGAAGCAAGTTCGCGGAGGCCGGTGATCTTTGCCGGCCTCTTTATTTTTGAAAAATGGAGGATAACCCCATGGCAAAAATGGAAGCGGTGCGACTGACGCCGCGCTTGCTGGCCATTGCCGACCAGATTGTGTCCGGCGCACGGCTGGCCGACATCGGCACCGACCATGCGCATCTTCCGATCTGGCTGATGGAGCACGGCCGCATCGCGTCCGCGGTGGCGTCCGATATCCGCGATGGGCCGCTTGCGCGTGCGGAGGAAAACGCCGCGAAGCACGGCTGCCTGGATCGGATTTCCCTGCGACTTGGCGCGGGGCTGGACAAGGTGCGGCCGGAGGAGTGCGATGTGATTTCCATCGCGGGCATGGGCGGCGAGACCATTGTGGACATCCTAGCCGCCGCGCCGTGGACAGCGGCGGGGGATCATCTGCTGCTCTTGCAGCCCATGACCATGGCGGCTGAGCTGCGATGTTGGCTGTGGGCCAATGGATATGCGATCAGGCGGGAAAGCCTGTGCCGCGAGGAGCACCGGCGCTATGTGGTGCTGACCGTGCGCGGCGGTGTGGACAAGCGGAAGGCGCCGCTGGGGGCGTGCTGCGTGTCGCCCGCTCTGCTCCAGGCGGACGGCGCGGCCGATTATCTGGAATATTTGCTGCGGCGCGAAACGCGCGCGCTCGAAGGGCTGAAACAGGCCCGCGATGCGGACAAGGCGCGCCTTCAGACGCAGCAGCTCACCGTACGTACCTTAAAACAAGGATTGGAGGGCCTCAAATGACGGCTGTTGGCGAAATTTTAACCTTTTTGGAGAGCTTTGCGCCTCCATCCCTGGCCGAAGGATGGGATAATATCGGCCTCATGACCGGCGACCGCGCGCAGAAGGTGAACCGGGTGTTATGTGCGCTCGATGTGACCGAGGGTGTGGTGCAGGAGGCCGTCGACGGCGGCGCACAGCTTATCGTGGCGCACCATCCGATGATTTTCACCTCCGTGCATGCGGTCACGGCGGACGACGCCACCGGCCGTGCGCTGATGAACGCGATCCGGCACAGCGTTTCGGTGATCTGTATGCATACCAACGCCGACTGCGCCGAGGGCGGCGTGAACGATGCGCTTGCGGCTGTGCTCGGCTTGGCCGATGTCGTGAATATGGAAGCCGGGGAGAACCGGATGCTGGGCCGCGTGGGCAACTTGCCCGAAGCCATGGAGCCGCGCGCATTCGCGGCTTATGTCAAAGGCAAGCTGCATGCAGGCGGCGTGCGTTTCACCGACGCGGGCAAGCCCGTGCAGCGTGTCGCAGTGGGCGGCGGCGCGTGCGGCAAGATGATGGACAGTGCGCTCGCCAAAGGGGCGGATGCGTTCGTCATCGGCGACTGCTCGTATGACATTATGCAGCGCGCGCAGGCGCTCGGCCTGACGCTCGTGGATGCCGGGCATTTCCCGACCGAAAACCCTGTGGTTCCGGTCTTTGCCAGGCGGATTGGGACAAAGTTTCCGGCGGTTGAAACGGTTTGCAGCCGGACGCACCGGGACTGTATTGAATTTATCTGACGGGAGGAAACGATTATGCCGCTGGATGCTGTCTGTCTGCGCGCGGTGCTGGCCGAACTGGACCGGAAAGCCGCGGGCGGGCGCATTGACAAGGTATATCAGCCGGATCGCGATGAGATTGTACTTTCCATCCGCGGGACGCAGGGCGCGATGCGCCTGATGGTGACTGCGGAGCCGAGCGCGCCGCGCATGCATTTCATTGATGCAAACCGCGAAAACCCGGCTGCGCCGCCGATGTTCTGCATGCTGCTGCGCAAATATGTGCAGGGTGCAAAGATTGTTTCGATTTCGCAGCCCGCGCTTGAACGTATGGCGGTCATTGATTTGGACACAACCGACGAAATGGGCGTGCCCGTGCGCCGTCAGCTCGTGTGCGAGCTGATGGGCAAGTATTCGAATATTATTTTAAAGGGCGACGATGGGCGCGTGATCGACGCAATCCGCCGGATTGACGGCGACATTTCGGGCAAGCGGCAGGTGATGCCCGGCTTGTTTTACCGTTTGCCGCCTGCGCAGGAGGGCAAGGCCGACCCTCTGACGCTGGATGGAAAACAGCTTGTAAGCATGCTCAAATCGACCGGGGACGAAGGGCAAAAACTGGACAAATGGCTGCTGAGCATGCTCAGCGGGTTATCGCCGCTTTTGTGCCGCGAGCTGGCCTACCGCGCTGTGGGCGATGCGGCGAAACCGGTCGGCACGCTGCGCGAAGCGGAGCGGGAGCGCCTTGCCGCAGAGTTTGATGCGTTCCTTGCACGCATTCGCAGCGGGGAGTATCATCCGACATTGCTGACGCGCAGTGAAGACGGCGCCGTGCAGGATTTCTCGTGCCAGCCCATCCGGCAGTATGAAGGCCTCGTGAAGCTGACCGAAATGGACAGCTTTTCCGCTTTGCTTGCAGCGTTCTACGAGAAAAAGGGACAGGCTGAGCGCATGCGCCGCCGTGCGGGCGACATGATCAAAACGGTGACAAACGCGCGCGACCGTCTGGCGCGCAAACTGAACGCCCAGCGTATGGAGCTGGAGCAGACGCATGGCCGCGACGAATACAAGCGCATGGGCGAGCTGATCGCCGCGAACTTTTACCAGCTCGAAAAGGGCATGACCCGCGCGAAGGTGATTAATTATTTCGATGAGACCTGTCCGGAGATTGAAATTCAGCTGGATATCCGCCTGACACCCCAGCAGAACGCGCAGAAATATTTTAAGCTGTATACAAAGGCGAAGACCGCCGAGGAGATGCTCACACAGCAGATTGCGGATGGCGAAGCCGAGCTGTCCTATCTGGAAAGCGTTTTACAGTCCATCGGCGAGGCGGAAAACGAGCGCGATTTGGCGCAGCTGCGGGAAGAACTGGTGCAGACCGGCGTGCTCAGCCGGAAGCAAACCAAGAATAAGCGGCAGCAAAAGCCGGCAGCCTCCGTACCGTTTGAATACCGCACAAGCGACGGCTTTTCCGTCTGGGCGGGCAAAAATAACCTGCAAAACGATCTTTTGAGCATGAAAACCGCGTACAAGAGCGATATCTGGTTCCACACGCAGAAGATTCATGGTTCGCATGTAATTCTGGCGGTGGACGGCAGGGAACCGACCGATACCGCGATGACCGAGGCGGCCATGATTGCCGCTTATCATTCGAAGGCGAAACATTCGTCCATGGTGCCGGTCGATTACACCGAGGTGCGCAACCTCAAAAAGCCGAATGGCTCCAAGCCGGGATTTGTGATCTATCACGTATACCAGACCGCCTATGTTACCCCGGACGAGGCCAAAATCGAAGCGCTGCGCGTCCGCTGACACGGAAACAGCCGCCCATTTGGGCGGCTGTGCGTTACAGTTTTTCCATGGTGCGGTAAAGCAGCTGGCACGCGGTTTCCCGTGTGATGGGGTCGCTGCTGTCCAGCGTCTGCGCGCTGTCCGGAAGGACATCGGCGGCGGTCAGCACCGCGCAGGCATTTTGAGCCCATGCAGGGGCATAGCTGGCGTCGATGGATGCGGTCTGTACCGCGTATTCCTCGTCCAGCAGGCCGCCCAGCAGCACGCTTGCCTCAGCCAGTGTGATGGGGTTTTGGCCGCGGATTTCACATGCGCCGGACGCGGTCTGATAGCCGCTTACAAGGCCGCTTGCGGCAGCGGCGCTGATATAGGGCTTGACCCATTCGGAGAGGCCGCTGTCATCGGCAAAGTCGGTCTGTGCGGTCTGCACGATCGGCAGGTCTGCCAGGGCGGAGACCATCGCAATGAATTCCCCGCGCGTTACGGTTTCATTGGGATGGAAAAAGTAGGACGCCCCGATTCGTTCACCGGTCATGATCCCGGACTCAGCCAGACACAGCGCGGCATAGTGGGCGGCGCTCATTCCCATATCCGAATAGGTGAGCTTGGCTTTATTCCTCGTGATCTTAATCTTGATTTGCGCGGGTTTGGATTCATTGCCCACGGTGTCAATGGCCGCATAGGTGAATTTGTCGGTTCCGGTCTTGCCTTCCTGCGGCGTGTATTGCAGCTTGCTGCCATCGATGGAAGCGGTGCCCAAACGGGGCAGATCAATGAGTTTCAAAAGCACTGCATCCCCGTCCGGGTCGGTAGCTGTCAGCGGCAGCTCAATCATCACGCCTGCAAACGTTTCCCCCTGCACAGGCTGTGCAGTTGGAGCGGAATTGCCGGATGTGGAAGCAGCCGGGACGTCTTTCGATGCGGTGCTCCAGAAAGCCGCCGGGGCGGGCAGAAAGGTGGCGAACATGGCGACAAGGCATGCGCCCGCAAGCCGTGCGCGCACATTCGAGGTGGGGTGGTTCATATGCATCTTCCTTTCAGTTCGTTACCCCTATTTTTGACCGCCTGCGGTGATTTATTCTAAATTTTCCGCGGATTTTTCCACCCTTTTCGGAAAAGAGTGCCAGAAATATAAAATAGGCTGTGGGAAATGGAAAAAGCCCTTGCCGTTTGTGCGGAAATATGGCATAATTTCTTTATATCAAACGGAAGGGCTTCTTTGCGGCGCATCGTACCGCCTGCGGAAATGGAGGCCCTGTTTTTACCGAAATTTGTTTTTATGTAGAAAGGATGACGCCCGGATGGAGAATCATCAGCTCGTGCTGATTCTGGATTTCGGCGGACAGTATAATCAGCTGATTGCACGCCGTGTCCGCGAACATAATGTTTATTGTGAGGTAAAGCCGTATAAGACCACGATCGAGGAAATCCGTGCGATGAACCCGATTGGCATTATCTTTACCGGCGGTCCAAACAGCGTATATGATCCCAAGTCGCCGCAGTGTGATCCCGCGGTTTTTGAATTGGGAGTACCGGTGCTCGGCATCTGCTATGGCTGTCAGCTGATGGCGCAGACGCTCGGCGGCGAGGTAACGGCTGCGCAGGATGATTCTGCCCGTGAGTACGGTAAGACGCAGACCTTTTATGATACTTCCTGCAAGCTGTTCAAGGGCCTACCGGCTGAGGGGATTTCGTGGATGAGCCATGGCGACTACATGGCTAGAGTGCCCGAAGGTTTCCAACTGGTCGGCCATACGGCAATGTGCCCCAACGTTGCCATTGCGGATGAGGCCCGCGGCTTCTACGGCGTACAGTACCACCCAGAGGTCAACCATACCGAAAACGGCACGCGGATGCTGAAAAACTTCCTATATGAGATTTGCCATGCCAAGGGCGACTGGACGATGGAGGATTACAAAAATACGTCCATCCAGGCTATCCGTGAGAAGGTCGGTGACGGCAAGGTGTTGCTTGCATTGTCCGGCGGCGTGGATTCGTCGGTTGCCGCAGCGCTGCTGGCGGAGGCGGTCGGCAATCAGCTGACCTGCGTATTCGTAGATCATGGCCTGATGCGCAAGGATGAAGGCGACGAGGTTGAGGCTGCGTTTTCCAAGTGGGATATCAATTTTATCCGTGTGGATGCCGAAGCGCGTTTTCTTGGAAAACTGGCCGGTGTTTCCGACCCGGAAACCAAGCGTAAAATCATTGGTGAAGAGTTCATCCGCGTCTTTGAAGAAGAGGGTAAAAAGATCGGCAAGGTCGATTATCTGGTACAGGGCACGATTTACCCGGATGTCATTGAGTCGGGCGCGGGGGATGCGGCGGTCATTAAGAGCCACCATAACGTAGGCGGCCTGCCGGATTATGTGGACTTTAAGGAAATTATTGAGCCGCTGCGTCAGCTGTTCAAAGATGAGGTTCGCCAGCTTGGCCGCGAACTGGAGTTGCCCGAGTATCTTGTCATGCGTCAGCCATTCCCGGGGCCGGGCTTGGCAATCCGCGTAATCGGTGATATTACCAAGGAAAAACTGGATATTCTGCGGGAAGCGGATTTTATTTTCCGGGATGAAATTGCCAACGCAAAGCTGGAACATACCATGAACCAGTATTTTGCAGTTCTGACCAATATGCGTTCCGTTGGCGTGATGGGTGATGGCAGAACCTATGATTATACGCTCGCATTGCGTTCAGTCACTACGACTGATTTTATGACCGCAGATTGGGCGCGCATCCCGTATGAGGTGCTGGACCGTGTTTCTGTGCGTATTGTCAATGAGGTGGGTCATATCAACCGAATTGTGTATGATATAACGAGTAAGCCGCCGGCAACCATTGAGTTTGAGTGATGAAATAGGATTGAAAAAGCCAGTGTTTATGCGGGGGGGAGCAAAATTGTTTAAGTCCTGGCAACGATTTGGCAACATTTCGGGTATCACTCATTAGATAATGGAATACTTCAATAACAGAAAAACCTTACTGATTTTCAGAAATGAAGCTGAAAGTCGGTAAGGTTTTTTGCGTATTTCGGGATAAAAATAAGGCGGTCTATTGAGATTCGCTGTCCTTTTTCAAGGCTTCTGTGAGATAGTCGCTTAATTCCTTTGAGGGGACTACTTTCTTCCAGTGATTTGAGGTATCTAATTCGGGATATTTGTACCGCCATTGGTCGTATTCCTCTTTGGTTATCTCTCCCCGTTCCAGACGGGCAGCCTGCTCCTGCCATGCGTGGAACATATCAAACATAGTGGAGTAGGTGGAGCCGATGGACTTATCCAGCCGCAGGCACACTTCTCCGTTAATCTCTCCGATTTTCAGCCCGTACATATCTTCCAGTGCAAAGAGCGTGTGCATAAGTCCGATATAGCTGTCGATTTCCGGGACAGTGATTGCACGAGGACTTACATCAAGGATATGTGCCATTTCTTTTACAAGATCTTGCTTCGGCGTTCTGGCTTCTGATTCGTACTGCGCCATACGGACATCAGAGGTCTTTCCGAGAAAACCGAGGATTTCGCCTAACTGCTTTTGCGTCATGCCTTTCCGATTGCGGAAAAAGCGGATTCTTTTGCCGATTGCCATAATAAAACCTCCGTTGTAGTTATAGTGATACAACCATTCTTGACTTAAACATTTTCGTTGAAGTTAGTATAGCATGGTGTAATAGGAATAGCAAGAGAAACTTAAATAAAAAAAGTTAATATTTTTCTGCAAACCACTTGACTTAACGGAATTTATTTAGTATTATGAATACAACTTAAACAAAAAGAGTTAAAAAGTAAATGACCGTCCAAACTGAACAAACGCCATGACTTCCAGAAATGGAACGAGCGGCTCTCATATATGAGGGACTGGCACAGCGCCGAACAGGGTTGCCTGCCAGAACAGGGAGGCAGAGCGGCGAAGATTTTAAGGGAAAGGGGGACGATAACGGAATGGCAGAAAAATCATTTATGACTGTGGAGGAAGTGGCTGCGGAATTGCGAGTGTCAAAGTCAAAAGCCTACCAGATTGTGCGGGAACTGAACGCAGAATTACAGAAACAGGGCTATCTGACGGTGGCTGGTCGTGTGAACGCTACATTTTTTCATAAAAAGGTCTGTTACAGCGATTAAATGGAAAGGAGTTGATTTGAATGGCTGTATACAAGGACAATGCTACGGGAACGTGGCGGGTAATCTATCGCTTTACCAACTGGAAAGGCGAGAGGAAACAGACACAAAAGAGAGGTTTTGCTACCAAAAGAGAAGCGCAAGCCTGGGAGCATGAAATCATGCTGAAACAGGGCGCAAAGCTGGATATGACGTTTGCCAGCTTCTTTGAAGTTTACGAAGCCGACAAGAAACAACGTGTCAAGGAAAGTACATGGGAATCCAAAAGCCATGTAATCCGCACAAAGATTTTACCGTATTTCGGGAATCGAAAAATAGCGGAGATTGAAGCAAAGGACATTATCGCATGGCAGAATGAACTCATGGCGTACCGAGATGAGAAAGGAAAGCCTTATTCGGCAGATTATCTGAAAACCATTCACGCTCAGCTTACGGCGATTTTTAATCATGCTGTGAACTTCTATAACCTGCCCTACAATCCGGCAAGACGGGCAGGAACAATGGGAAATGAGGTTCCGAAAGAAATGAATTTCTGGACGAAAGAGGAATATCTGAAATTCTCCGAAGCCATGATGGATAAGCCACGTTCCTATTATGCTTTTGAAATGCTTTACTGGTTTGGAATTCGTTCTGGCGAGCTTCTGGCTCTTACGCCTGCTGATTTTGATTTTGAGAAACAGACGGTCACAATCAGCAAGACATTTCACCGCTCTAAAGGGCGGGATATTATCACAAGCCCGAAAACGAAAAAGAGTAACCGTACAATCAAAATGCCAACCTTTCTCTGTGAGGAAATGCAGGAATATATTAAAATGCTGTATGACATTCAGCCGGACGAGCGTCTGTTTACGGTCACAAAATCCTATCTTAATCACGAGATGGAACGAGGAGCGAAGCAGGCAGGAGTGAAAAAGATTCGTGTGCATGATATTCGTCATAGCGCAGTTTCCCTGTTAATCGACATGGGATTTTCAGTGCTGGCGATTGGGGAGCGCATGGGGCATGAAGCGGAGAAAATCACTTACCGATACGCTCACCTGTTTCCTACGGTGCAGACAGAGATGGCGGAGAAATTGGAAATGGAGCGTAGACATAAGGAGGGTGCAAATGGAAAGAACACTTGATTATAAAGGGCGGTGGCGCAATCATACGGTGGCGTTCCGGGTATCGGACGAGGAAGCAAAGCTGCTTAATGATTTGGTAGCCCTGTCGGGATTGACAAAGCAGGATTACATTACACGGCGGCTGCTGTGCCGGGAGGTAGTGGTACAGGGCAATCCGAGAGTTTATAAGGCACTGAAAAACCAAATGGCGGCTATCTATGAGGAATTGAAGCGGCTGGAAGCATTAAGTCCGAACAATGATGAACTGCTCTACACGTTGCAGGTAATCGCAATCACGTTAGACGGTCTGAAAGGAGAAGATGAATGACAGAAAAAATGAAAACGACTGCTCCCTTATCATCTGTTGGCGCAGATGGGGCGCAGCCGCAATTAAAAAATCACAGTGAAATTATAACAAATGAAACAGCACAAATCAATCTGCAAGCCGCACAAAACCCGGAGAAATCCGGGAATGGCGGGCTTCAAACGGTTTCCATGACAGAACTGTATGATACCGTCTATCCGCCCAGAACGCCGATTGTAGACGGATTTCTCTATGGCGGCACTTATCTCTTTGTGGGTGCGCCGAAAGTTGGAAAATCATTCTTTATGGGACAGCTTGCCTACCATGTGGCAATGGGACTTCCTCTTTGGAATTATCCCGTCCGAAAGGGGACGGTGCTGTATTTGGCACTGGAAGATGATTACGCAAGGCTTCAGCGGCGGCTTTCCGGTATGTTCGGTGTGGAATGTGCGGATAATCTCTACTTTGCAACGCAGGCAAAGACACTGAATGAGGGCTTAGACAGGCAATTAGAAGAATTTTTGAAAGCGCATACGGACGCAAGGCTGATTATCATTGACACGCTCCAGAAAGTGCGCGAGGTCGGCGGGGATAGGTACAGTTATTCCAGCGACTACGAGATTGTGACGAAATTAAAATCGTTCAGCGACAAATACGGTATCTGCCTGCTGGTGGTTCATCACACACGCAAGCTGGAATCCGAAGACAGCTTTGATATGATTTCCGGCACAAACGGGCTGCTTGGAGCGGCAGATGGAGCGTTTATCATGCACAAGAAGAAGCGCACTGATAATGAAGCAGTTATGGATATAGTGGGGCGTGACCAGCCGGATCAAGAACTGACCATAGAGTTTGACCGGGAACGCTGTATCTGGAAATTCAAAAAGGCGGAAACGGAACTGTGGAAACAGCCGCCGAATCCTCTGCTGGAAGCAATCAACAACTTTCTGACCGAAGATAAACCGGAATGGACAGGAACAGCAACGGAACTTGCAAGCCAGTTGCCGGATATGCACTTACAGGCGAATGTGCTTTCCAGAAAGCTGAACGTAGTCAACAGCCAGTTGCTTAATGATTATGGGATTTTCTATGACAATAAGCGGGGACATGAAAGGAAGATTATTCTGAAACGGCTTGAGCCGGGAGTATAAAAGCGACGATATGCGTCGGTTGCGACGGTATTTTTTACAGTGGGCTGGTATGGAAAATATCGACGCTATCGACGCAAACCGACGCAGAAAGGATTTTTATGAAGAACGTGCAAATTTCTTATGAACTATTTGTATCTCTACTCCGCTATCATCTGATGGAAGATGATGATTGTCTGAATCAAATCCGGCAGGGATTAGAGCAGAAATTAGATTCACTGGTACGCCATGAATTATATGCCAAATATAAGACTGCGCCCACACAGGAGGAAAGGGAAAAAGCCAGACAGGAATATCTGAACAGGCGTGGAGTGTCGGACAGCTTTCGATGGTAGGTATTCCTTTGATGATATTTGACAGGAGCGTGTCACGCTCCTGTGCATAGCAGATAACGAGAAAGGTGTGATTCGATGATAATTCAGCCGGAATGGGGAACCCGGAACGTGAACAAATATTTTTACGAAAGCGAAGCCCGCAGGATTGCCGCACTCAATGAAATCTTTGGAGATGTGGAACTGACTGCGGCAGAAATGAGGACGCTGGTATGGCTTGCCGGGTGGGAGGAATGTACGGTAGAAAACGTACTTTCGGCTATCCGAAAAGCTATGGCGGCGGAAGCAGAGCGGCGGGAACAGCCGCCCCGTCCGTAGGACGGAAAAGCTCTCGGCAGAGCGCAAAGGCAGCTTTTGATGGACGGAACGGCTGTCAAAAGTGCTTTTGCGTTACTTTCGGCGAAAGTAACAAAGGAGGGGCTTTGCCCCGATACTTCCCGGACTGCTAATGTTCGGGAAGGTTCCTCTATTATGCGCCATATCCGGCGCTGATTACCCGGACGGGGAGAAAGGATATTGATTGAAGCGAACTATCAGCTTTATGACAGGGAAAGGCTCTGTCAATCATAACAGTAGAAAATTCCATGCAAACAACACTGACCCGGAACGAAGCTATCTAAACGTAGAATATTGCAATAAAAATGTTAAGGATGTATATCACGAATTGTTTGATGAAGCACTCGCCCGGTACAATGAGAAGCAGACCAGAAGTGACCGCCGGATTGACGATTATTATGAGAAAATCCGTTCCGGCAAGCAGGAAAAGCCATTCCATGAGATTATCCTGCAAATTGGGGATAAGGACAATATGGGAGCGAAAACGGAGAACGGACAGCTTGCGGCAAAGGTACTGGATAAATATATGCGGGACTTCCAACGAAGAAATCCTACATTGAGAGTATTCAGTGCTTATCTCCACATGGACGAAGCTACGCCACATCTCCATATTGATTTTATACCTTACACGACAGGAAGCAAGCGGGGGCTTGATACAAGAGTTTCCTTGAAACAGGCGTTATCTGCTCTTGGATTTAAAGGCGGAACAAGACGGGAAACGGAATTAAACCAGTGGGTGGCTTATGAGAAAGAACAGCTTGCCGCTATCATGCTGGAACAGGGGCTTGAATGGGAGAAAAAAGGCACACATGAAAAGCATTTATCTGTTCTGGATTTTGAGAAAAAGGAGCGGGCAAAGGAAGTTGCAGCATTGGAAGCGAAGAAAGCAGAATTGCAGAAAGAAAACACTGCTTTTCAGGAAATCAATGAAAATCTCCATGAACAGTTATTACAGGTTGATGATGAGATTCGTTCCTTGCAGGAAGATTTGCGGGAATCCCGGCAGGAGGCAGAGAAAGCGCAGAAACAGGCGGATAAGTACAAGAAGCGTATGAATGAGCTTGCTCCTATGGTAAAGAATATGGAGAAATTGGCAGCAGACTTTTCTACAGATCCGGAGCAGACGCTTCCGGAAGCAGCTGTTATGGAATCTGCAAAGTCGTATCGGGAGAAGAAAGCAAAACCGCTGGTAAAGAAAATTGTACAGGTTATGCGTTCTGTCTATTCGGCGTATCTCGATATTTCAAATAAGTTTACAAAGTTGCAAGCGGCGTATAACAGGGAACGGAGCGGAAATGAGCGTCTGTCAAACAGACTGGAAGCAGTCCTGGAGGAAAATCGAGAACTGAGGATGGTGGAAACAGATTTTGAACGTATAAAGGCGGTGGTCGGCTCTGAACAGGTAAACACTGTGATTAATCGGGCGAAACAGCAGGAGCAGATGGAAGCTGAGAGAAAACGGGTGACAAGGAGAAAACACAATCGGGAAGCTCGTTGACAGATGGAGGGCTGTTAAAAGCCCTCTTAGCTACAATGAAACGAAATCCTACCAGTTAGTAAGAGCGGCGCAGCCGTTCAGTTTACTCTTGACTGGCTGGAGGGGATTTGCCAGTTTTGCTTTACAGTGAAATAACAGAGAGATATAATTAAAACAGTTACTTTACGGCTTGAAATAGGAGGACGACATGAAACAGTTTTTGAGCATAATTGGTGTTTTGATTATTGTATTTTCATTAAGTGGATGTGGAAAATCATCATTTGATGGTAGCAGAATAGGGAATGATAGTCAGTTTGTTATGGAGTACAGAATTTTTAATACTACGGACGAACAATCGTTATTGCTGGACGCGGGAGATACCATTCGGGCGAAAGTAGTAGTTGACAGTGGGAGACTGTCAATAAAGATTCAAAAAGATAGTGATGCACCAATTTATGAAAACGATAATATAGTAACCTCTGAAAGTTTTGACGTTGAAATTCAAGAGAGTGGAACATATAAGATTACAGTTGCAGGAGAAAAAACAAAAGGTAGTGTAAGTTTTGAAAAAGTTGCCGGAGAGGAAACAGAACGGAACGAAGTACAACAAGAAGTAAGCGAAAAGACGATTGATTTAAGCGAAGCATTTCAGAATATTAATGGCTGTGCTGTGATTTATTCGCCAGTACAAGAGGAATATTTATTTTTTAATGAAGATATGTGTAGGCGAGAAGAATCACCTTATTCTACTTTTAAGATTATTTCAGCTTTATTAGGATTACAAAATGGTGTTATTGTTGATGAAGCATCCACAATGGGATATGACGGAACGAACTATGGAAATTTAGACTGGAATGGGGATTTAACATTGGAGGAAGCATTTCAGAAATCATGTATATGGTATTTCCGAAAAGTAATAGATTCTATTGGCAAAGATAAAATACAGGAAGAATTAAATGGATTACAGTATGGGAATTGCGATATTTCGGAGTGGAATGGCAGCAATATTAATCCTATGGAAATGCTGAATGGGTTTTGGTTGGATTCGTCGTTAAAAATTTCGCCATTGGAGCAGGTGGAAGTTTTACAAAGGATATTTGAAGGAAAAAGCGATTATGAAAGCGATAATATAGAAATATTAAAAAGAATAATGTTAGTAGATCAAAGCGATACACAGAAAATTTATGGAAAAACAGGGAGTGGGAATGGAAAAGCATGGTTCGTTGGCTTTTCTGAATCAAATGAAGAACGAAAATACTTTGCTATATACTTAAATGATAGTGAACAGAGAGAGCAGGTTTCTGGAAATAAAGCAAAAGAAATTGCTTTGGAGATTCTGAAATAGGTGGATGTGCCTGTTGTGTTTCGGAAACTTTGGAAACATCAAGTTAATTTGAATGAAAAATTATTTGCATATAAAAAATGGGGATAAAAAGAAAGATATATACCTCAAAATGTTCGGTATTGAGGGTTTGATTTGTATTTGTAATCGAAAAGAAACTTCTATCCTAATTTGAATAGCATAGGAGTTTCTTTTTTTGTTGGATTTCTAGGTGTTTAAAGTTTGCGTTTTGATGCACCCCTAAACGTAGTGTGAAATGTTTTTTTTGTTGTTTCTTTGCAATAACCATGTTGACATCATGATGCGTTTGCTGTATAATTTGATTTGTCAGAGATTGTTGAGTACGAAGGAGGTGGATTTATGAAATTCAATTTTGATTGGAATTGCGTTGCGGCTGGCGCACCATATATTACAATTAGTGAATTGGCACTTGGATTTAATTTGCCTTCTATATCGCTTCTCGGAAATCCTGAAGAAGTGGTTGTGGGATTTGATGAAAAGACGATGACCATTGGCGTAAAGCAATATGACGGCACTGAAAATGTAAAATCATATAAATTTTACAGCAGAATGAAAAACGGTTGGATAAGAATCGGATGTAAAGATTTTGTGAAATATCTGTCGACTTTAACCGGGTTGAAATTTAGTCCAGCGATTCGTTATGTTGCTAAGTTTGATACGGAAGATAGGATTTTGTATATTTCTGTATTGGATGCGCTTGAGAACGGGGAAAATAAGGAGGTGGATGAAGATTATTAAAAGAATTATCGTAAAACAAAAAGCACATCATTAGCTACGGCAATAGCTTTGATGCGCTTCTGTCAATGTGTTATACACATTCACTGCAAGAATAGTATAGCACATCCTTGACAGATTTCAAGTAAAAAATGGTGCAGGGTGTATTTTTTGTACCCAAAAATGAAATCTAAAAAATAAAAATTTCCCATGGGGAAGAAAGGATGTACTAAGTTATGAAGAAACATTATGTATCAGAATATTGGAATAAGGGAGTAAAAGGGCATCTGTGTTATGATTTTGTAGATGTTGTTGTCAATGATGATAATTTGTTGTTTATAGATCCGTTGCTTATTGAAATAGCAGATGATGAATGGTGCCGAGAAGCATATTTGGTGATTCAGTCATTTTTCGATGAATTTTACAAAGCGTATAGAGAGGCAAATATAGGCAGAAAGAGGGAGTTGCTATCACATGGTGGGGAGCAGAATGGAACTCGGCTTGGCTATGGTCGTGGTAATAATGGAAAAGGGAACACGGTAAATGGCTTACTTGAAATATTTGCTCCTTTAGAAAAACTTCTTCCAGTAATCTCTACGATGAAAAGAGTGGAAGATCTACCATTGTTGATTCCAGATTTTGCAGAGGATGGTTTGTCAGACTTACTTACAAATGTTCTTCATGAGCAGTTGAATAAGTTTACACTGAAGCAGATGGAGAAATATGGTGTGGGAAGTAACGGGATTTTGCAGTTTTGGACATGGGATATGAAAGAGTTGTGTTGGAAAAAAATAGAAAGTGCATCATATTGTATCAACAGTCAGGAATTGCTTGTTGTGCCTAAACATATTGTCAGAAAAAAATACCTGTTTAGTACAAATCAGTATTTTAATAGAATTATTCTTGAACGTATTCGTGAAGAAGGTGGGTATATGGATGGGAATAAACCTATTCCGAAAAAAGAGATAGTAAAGGCGAAAAGATTTTCGGGAGAGCATTGGCAATATGATGAATCTGTTTCTTATACCAAAAAGAATAATGATGCCTTGAATGAGTATCATCAAAAACTGCCTCGTTTTTATGCAGAGAATGGAGGGTCTATGCAGGATGAGGAATTAGATGAGTTAATTTACGGATACTGTGTGGAACAAACAGCGTAAATACATCTGGATGGCAACATTTTGGCAACAGAAAATCAGTAAGCCATAATAAATGATGTAATTGAAGTAAAAATCGGCGTGTATCTGCATAAATATTAAACAAATATAGTTAAGAACAACGAAGAACACGCCGAGTGGGAATGATTTCAGAAACGGTGGGAAGCCTTGAAAATCAAGGACTTTTTGCCTCCTGAAATCGCCTGTGGCAACAATTTGGCAACATTTTTTCGTTATTCATGAAAAGAGAGCTAACTGGTTTTGATTAGGCCGGTTAGCTCTCTTTGTTTTATTTGTCGGACTCTTTGAGTGCATCGACCAGCACATCGCTCAGCCCCTGAGACGGTACTACTTTGCGCCACTCTCCAGAGGCATCAAACTCCGGATACCGATACCGCCACTGGTCATAGGTTTCCTGTGTAATCTCCCCGGCCTCTAGCATGGCGGCGGCCTGCCTCCAGGCGCAGAGCATCTTATGCAGTTCGGCAGCATCCTTCCCCTGCCGGACGTTGACGCGGAGGCACACTTCGCCGTCGATTTCGGCGACCTTCAGCCCGTATATGTCCTCCAGAGTAAAGAGCGTGTGCATCAAGCCCGTATAGGATTCAATGTCCGGCACAGCCAGCGCTTGCGGTGACACGTCCAGCACGTTGGCCAGCGCCGCCGTCAAATCTGCCTTCGGCGCTCTGGTGCCAGTCTCGTACTGCGCCATGCGGACATCGGCAGACTTCTCGGGGAAGCCTACCGCCATACCAAGGTACTTCTGCGTCATGCCCCGCAAGAGACGGAAAAAGTGGATCCGCTCACCGATTGCCATAGAAATACGCCCCTCTACACTGGATTCATTATGGGTAGTATAGCAGATATGCTTAGAATCGTCAAGAGGAATTAAATATTTTTGTTTAATATGTACATCTAGAGTCGCTTGACAACAGCAAATATGTTTAGTATAATACAAGCGCATTAAGCAATTTAGCTTAGTAAAATCAAATGACCGCCTGAATATGATACTCCTGCCGGGGAAGCAGTCGCCAAGATACCGAAAGGTGGAGCGTGCCAAGGCCGGGAAGACGCCGCACAAGACACTGGGGCAGGAACGGAATTCAGAGAGAGCGGCAACCAAGGGATAAGTCTATCCAAATCATGAGACAAGGAGGTGTTTTTAACATGCAAGAGCAGCAATCTTTTATGCGTGTGGATGACGTGGCAAAGGAGTTGGGCGTCTCCAGGTCCTACGCCTACAAGCTCATCCAAAGGCTCAACGCGGAACTCCGGGAGAAAGGCTATCTGACCATCTCGGGCAGGATCAACCGGACATACTTCACGGAAAAGCTCTGCTACAGCAAAGCAGAAAAGAGGGATTGACAATGGCCGTCTATAAAGAAGAAAAGACCAACACATGGCGGGTCATCTACCGCTACACCGACTGGACGGGTGAGAAGAAGCAGACCCAGAAGCGGGGCTTCAAGACCAAGCGCGAGGCCCAGGCGTGGGAACGGGAGCAGCTTAACAAAGCCACCTCCGACCTGGACATGACCTTTGCCAGCTTCACTGAGCAGTATTCGGCGGATATGCGCACCCGGCTCAAGGAAAACACCTGGGCCACCAAGGATCACATCATCCGCACCAAGCTCCTGCCCTACTTCGGCAAGCTCAGGATGTGCAGCATCACCGCCCAGCAGATCATCACCTGGCAGAATGAGCTGTTGAACTACAAGGACGGGAACGGGAAGCCCTATTCGCCGGTCTACCTGCGAACCGTGCAGAACCAGCTGAGCGCCATCTTCAACCATGCCGTTACCTTCTACAACCTCCGGGAGAACCCCTGCAAGAAGGCCGGGGGCATGGGAAAGAAGAAAAACCGGGAGATGCTGTTCTGGACGAAGGATGAGTACCTGAAATTCGCCGAGGCCATGATGGACAAACCCCTCTCCTACTATGCCTTTGAAATGCTCTACTGGTGTGGCATCCGGGAAGGGGAACTGCTGGCACTGACCCAGGCGGACTTCGATTTGGAAAAGGGTACGGTCACGATCAACAAGTCCTATCAGCGGTTGAACGGACAGGATCTCATCACCACGCCGCAGTTCCTTGTGGAGGAAATAGAGGATTACTTGAAAATGCTTTACGATGTGGGTGAGAATGACCGGATGTTCACGGTCACGAAAAGCTACCTCCACCGCGAGATGGACCGGGGAGCGAAAGAGGCTGGCGCCAAGCGGATTCGGATTCACGACATCCGCCACAGCGCAGTATCGCTGCTCATTGACATGGGCTTCTCAGCCACGGCAATCGCCGGCCGGGTGGGGCACGAAAGCATCGACATTACTTACAACTACGCGCACCTGTTTCCGTCGAAGCAGACGGAGATGGCTGAAAAGCTGAACATGGAAAGGGGAAATGGATAATGTCAGCAAAGAATTTGGACACGCACAACCGCTGGAGGAACAAGACGGTGGCCTTCCGGGTGTCACCAGAGGAGAACGCCCAAATCGAAACCGCCGTCAAGCTGGCTGGCCTGACGAAACAGGACTACATCATCCGGCGGCTGCTGTGCAAGGATGTGGTGGTGCAGGGCAACCCGAGGGTATTCAACGCCCTCCGCGACCAGCTTGCCGCCGTCCTGGACGAGCTGCTGCGCATCGAGGCCGGGGCCGGCGTCAACGCCGAGCTGCTGGAGACCATCAATATGATCGCCGCCATTATGGACGGCATGAAGGAGGAATAGGAAATGCTTTCCAATGAAAACACGGCTGTCCCGGTTCCGTCTGTTGGCGCAGACAGGGAACAGCCGATTTCCAAAACAACTACTCAAAGTATAACAGAATGCCAGTGGGAAAACAACCCCCAAGAGGAAAGTTTAGAAGAAATCTACCGTAGGATTCAGCGTATCAATGATCCGGGGTATCTCCCTACTGTCACCATGAACGAACTCTACGAAAGCATATACGAAAGCCGGCCGCCCATCATTGACAAGCTGCTCTATTCCGGGACATACCTGATGGCGGGGGCACCGAAGGTTGGAAAATACTTCCTTGTGGCCCAGCTTGCCTACCACGTCAGTACCGGCATAAAACTTTGGGATTATGATGTACATCAAGGGACTGTGCTCTATCTGGCCCTGGAGGACGACTATCAGCGGTTGCAGGGGCGGATGGCCCGGATGTTCGGTGTCGACGGGACAGACAAGCTCCACTTCTCCGTCTTTGCAAAGCAGCTCGGGAACGGCCTGGATGAACAACTTGAGCTATTCGTCAAAGAGCATCCAGACACCCGGCTTGTTATCATCGACACGCTGCAAAAGATTCGTGGGAGCGGTGGCGATGGGTACAGTTACGCCGAAGACTACCAGAACATGGGGCGGCTCAAGCAGTTCGCCGACAGTAAGGGCCTCTGCCTCCTGTTGGTACACCATACCCGGAAGACATCCTCGGGCGATAAATTCGAGATGATCTCCGGCACGACAGGCTTGCTGGGCTGCGCCGATGGCACGTTTGTTCTCCACAAAGAGCAGCGAACCGACAGAGATGCCATGCTGGACATTGTAGGCCGGGACCAACCCGACCAAAGGCTTTATCTTGTACGCGATGAGGCCCGGCTGTTCTGGTGCCTCGACCACGCCGGCCGGGAGCTTTGGAAGGAACCGCCTGACCCGCTGCTGGAGGCAGTCGGGAAGATGATCACAGCTGAGAACCCGACGTGGCAGGGCAGCGCGACCGAGCTTGCCGGTCTGCTCAACTTGGACATTCAGCCCAACGCCATGACCAAGCGGCTGAATGTCCAGGCGGGCAAGCTACTCAACAGCTACCACATCCGCTACACTAACACCCACAGCCGAAACGGGAGTAGGATCACCTTGGCCCTGGAAGCCGGGGCGTGACGATGGTGACGGTTGTGACGATGAAATATAGAGAGCGGGCGGCCTTCAAACCACCGTCACCATCGTCACAACCGTCACATCCCGGCAATATGGCCAATCAGAAACAGTTATACAGGAGGTAACAATTCTGGGCAAAAGCAAATCCAGTGGCATTTACTTTAAGGTATCGGACAAAAAACGTGGCCTGATCGAGCAGAAGATGAAGCTGGAAGGTATTACAAACATGAGTGCCTACATCCGAAAGATGTGCATCGATGGCTACACGATCAACCTCCAAATCCCGGAGCTGGACGAGTGCGCCAGACTGCTGCGGCGCACGTCAGCCAACATGAACCAAATCGCGCGGAGCCTCAATTCGGGCGGCGGGTACTATCCCGACGAGATCAATGAAATCATCACCGGTCAGAAGGAAACCAATCGGCTATTCGGGAACATCATGGAGCAGCTTTCCAAAATCAAATGACCAATAGGGCGGCGGCTTGCTTCCGGGCGGGCCGCCGTCCTCCACAGGAGGTGGATAACTTGGCAACAACAAGGTTGATGCCTCTGCACGCCGGCAAGGGACAGACCATCGCGGACACCCTGGGCCGGACAGCAGACTATGTGAAAAACCCAGACAAGACCGCCGTCGGCGAATGGGTCAGCGCCTATGAGTGCAATCCCGACATTGCCGACCAGGAGTTCCTGTTTTCCAAGCGTCAGTACGCCATGATCACTGGGCGGGATCAGGGGAACAACGACGTGATTGCGTATCATCTGCGGCAATCCTTCAAACCCGGGGAGATAGACGCCAAGACAGCGAACCGCATAGGCTATGAGTTGGCAATGTCGCTGACCAAAGGGAAGCACGCCTTTATAGTTTGCACCCATGTGGACAAGGCGCACATCCACTCGCACATTGTTTTCAACTCGACCAGCCTGGACTGTACCAGGAAGTTCAGAAATTTTTTAGGATCAGCCTTTGCCGTCCGAAAGATTTCCGACATCCTCTGCCTGGAGAATGGGCTGTCGGTAATCGAGAATCCAAAGCCAAGCAAGGGCAGCTACGGGACGTGGCTGGGCGATGAAAAGCCTCAGACCGTCCGGGGTCGGTTGGAGCAAATCATTGACGAAGTGCTGTCAACGGGGTGCAAAGATTTTGACAGCTTCCTGGCCGCGATGAGAGCAAAGGGCGTAGAAGTCAAGCGCGGGAAACATCTGGCGTTCAAAATTCCAGGCGGCAAACGGTTTATCCGTTGTGATTCTCTGGGCGGCGATTACATCGTGGACGCGATCAGGGAGCGGATTGCTGGCAAGCGTGTTGTCGCGCCCAAAGCAAAAACTCCGGCAGGACTTTCCAAACCTAATATGCTGATCGACATTCAGTCGAAGATGCAGCAGGCCCATTCTCCTGGATTCGAGCGGTGGGCAAAAATCTACAACCTCAAGGAGATGGCAAAGACGCTTACCTACTTGCAGGAGAAAAATATGATGGACTTTGACATACTGGAAAAAGCCTGCGATGATGTCAGTCAAAAATACCATGCGCTTTCTGACCGGAGCAAGGCCAACAGCCAGCGCATGAAGGAGATCAGCGAGTTGCAAAAACACATCGGCGCATACGGCAAGACGCGCGAGGTCTACGCGCAGTATCGGAAGCTGCCTCCGAAAAAACAGGCCAAATTTTATAACCAGCATACCAGCGAAATCATAGCCTGTCGGGCAGCGAAGTCGTATTTTGATTCCCTCGGTGTGAAGAAGCTGCCGAGCATCCAATCCTTGCGACAGGAGTATGCCAAGCTACAGGCAGAGAACAAAAAGCTGTACCCGGAGCTGAAGGTGGCGAGGGCCGAGATGATTGAACTGCTGACAGCCAAGAACAACGTCGAGCGCATTCTGGGGCTGGACATGACGGGGCAAAGCCGTCAGAGGGATGCGGAACGTTGACGCAGATTCTCCCCGTCCGGCAGGACATAGCAGACGCCGAAGGCGGCTTAAGACCCCCAGCGCAATCGCTGGGGGTCAAAGGGGTTTGGGGGGGCGTCGGCCACCAACAAGCAGCGCCGGGTATATACCGGCGCATTGCTTGCCACTACCAAACTGGTATTTAATGAAGGAATGATACTTTTTTAACTGTACAGAATTCCAATACTGCTCATACAAAAGATCCAGAAAAAGAGTGTCAACACCGCGGTTACTGTACTGCAAAAGACAAATTGGCCTGCCAGTTCTCCGTCGCCGCCCATGTTCATCGCCATGGGGTAGGAGCCGGAGGCCACTGGCGTTCCGAATACCGCCACCACCAGGAACAATTCAATTCCGCGAAGCCCGATGCGCCAGGCCAGAATCACCAGGATCAACGGGACAACCAGCAGTTTTCCGGCCAGCGCAGGAATCAGGTACCGCAGATTCTTGCGGATCGCCTTGAATTCCAGGGTTCCGCCCAAGGCGAACATGGCGAGAGGGGTCGTCATATTCGCAAAGCTGGCAATGGGGCTTGCGATACACTGGGGAAGCCGGATTTGAAAGCCATAGAAAAGCAGCCCGATACAACAGCCCTGGAGCATTGGATTTTTGAGAAGCTTCACCAGAAGGTTTTTCGCTGTAATCCCGCCGCCGGCGTCGTTGAACAGCTCCAGGATGATGACCGATGTGATATTGTAGATGGTAAGCACCACGGTCACCAGCATGGCGGCAATGGAAACCTTTTCTGCGCCATAGAGTACTGTTGTCAGCGGAATCCCAAACAGAACAAAATTGCTGCGGAACATGGCCTGGATCACCACCCCGCGCCGGGGATTTTCCGGGATCAGACGCGGCACCAGCAGCAGGAGAAAACCTTCCAGCAGCAAAATACTTGCTCCTGCGAACAGGAGCAGCGTCGCGCTGGGAACACTTTCCCGGCTGGCGGCGTAGATATTGTGGAAGGTCATAAAGGGAAACATGATGGTGAAGATCAGTTTTGTGAGCCGGTCCAGGAACGGAATGTCGGTTGCACCAAAGCGCCGGGCAAAACTGCCCAGCGCTAGGTAGCACAGGAATGGTATCACGGCGTTGACCGCAATCAGAAAGCTGTCAAACATCCGCCTATTGGTTGTCCATCATATCCAGGACCCACTGGGGGGCCAGCTGGGGAAGCGCTGTTCCATTTTTCCGCGCCTCGCGGTAAGCGGCAATCGTCTCGTCCCGCTTGGCTTCATAGGCCTGTTTTTTCTCTGCCTCGGCCAGGACTGTCTCCAGGTGCTCCACGGGAATGACGCAGACGCCGTTGGAATCGCCCACCACCAGGTCGCCAGGATTGACCCGGACACCGGCGCAGGTGATCGGTGTGTTGATGTTGCCCTCATTTTTCTTGATCGGCCCCAGGGGCATGATGCCGCGGGAATAGACCGGGAAGCCCAGCGCAATGTTGCCGTCCACATCACGCGTGCAGCCGTCAACCACCATTCCCTCAAAGCCCACTGCCTGGCACGCGCCCATAATGAGGTCGCCAAAATAAGCGCGCTCCATGCAGCCCTTCCCGTCGATGACCATCACATAGCCGTCGGCCTGGAAGCTGTAGCTTGCGACGTGGATCGGGAAATTGTCGCCGTTGTCGGTTTCTACGGTCAGCGCTGTGCCAACCACCGTCATGCCGCGGTCTACCGGCATAATGGCCGCGTCCATGCAGCCGCTGTTGGGGATATCGATCTTTGCCGCCTTCACGCCGTCCAGAAGCAGGGCAACATTCAGCTTTTTCGCCCGCTCGATCACTTCCTTCGGAAGAAGGGGTGCACATTTTTCAATCATGCTTTGGAAGCTCCTTTCTTATTCATAACGTTCGCCATGACCAGGATGACCGCGCCCAGAACCAGCCCGGCGAGGTTCAGAATCAGCGGCTCCTTGACCATCAGGCAGATGGCGCTGGCCAGAAGGATGCCGCGCTCAGGCAGCTTCAGGTCGCGCCCGCTCCAGCCGAACAGGGCCAGCGCCATATAGGCGCAGCCGATCATGGCTGTAACAACCGAGAGGATCACTGGAATTGTGATGCCGAAGGTCCCGCCAGCCGCGTCAAAGCAGAGCAGTTCTGTGTTGTACAGGAAAACAAAGGGGATGATAAACCCGGCAGCCGCCATTTTGATGGCCTGAAGGCCGGTCTTCCACATATCTCCGCCCGAAATACCGATGGCGGCGAAGATCGCCAGGGCAACCGGCGGCGTGATGGCGGCGACAATGCCATAGTAGAGGATGAACATATGGGCGCTGATGGTGGCGACGCCCAGGTTGATCATGGCCGGAGCCACCAGAACGCTGAGGACGATGTAACAGGCCGAGGTGGGCAGGCCCATGCCCAGCATGATGCAGACCACGGCGGTCAGGACGCCCATAATGAGGATGACGCCGCCGGAGAGCATGGTGATGAGGCCGCTGATCCGCAGGCCCAGGCCGGTGATGTTGATGGCCGCGACGATAATGCCGGCAATCATGCAGGCGATGGACACGGTCATGATGGAATTTGCGCTGTCCTTGCAGAGCTGGAGCAGATTTTTGACCGTGAACTTCTTCCGGTCGGTAATCAGGCCGATGACCAGGCAGAGCAGGATCGTGATCAGCGCGCTGCGCTGGGTGCTCAGGCCGATGATCAGCATCACAATCAGGGCGACGATGGGCAGGAAGTAAAACCAGCCGCCCTTGAGGATCTGGCCCATGGATTTCGCGTCGGGATCGGGGGCCTTGACCGGGATGTTATGCTTATGGGAATAGGAGTAGATCGACATGGAGAGGGTCAGGTAGTACAACACCGCCGGGAACAAAGCCGCCAGGCAAATCGTCGTATAGGACAGCCCTGTGGCATCGGCCATCAGGAATGCCACCGCGCCCATGACCGGCGGCATGATCTGTCCGCCATTGGAAGCGCAGGCCTCCACCGCGCCGGCGGTGTCCTTGTCAAACCCGGTTTTCTTCATCAGCGGAATGGTGAAGGTGCCGGTGGTCACGACATTGGCCGCGCCGGAACCGTTGACCATGCCCATGAGCATACTGGAGTAGACCGCCGCCTGGGCCGGGCCGCCGCAGAATTTGCCGAACGCCGCGAAGGAAACGTCCACAAAGAACTCGCCCGCGCCAATAAACACCAGCACCGAGCCGAAGATGACGAACAGGAAGATGAAGTTTGCGGCGGTGGACAGGGCGCTGCCGAACAGGCCCTCATCGCCCACCAGAAGGTACGTGCCCATCCGCAGGATGGTGACGCGGGCGGTGGCCAGGGCCCCCGGCAGATAGCGCCCGATCAGGGAGTAGATCAGGAATACCAGCGCCAGCGTGGGGAGCACCTTGCCCAGGGCGCGGTAGGCGATGAACAGGGCCACCACCACGAAGATGATGGAGATGATTCTCTGGTAGGGGCTGTAAAGCACACCGGAGGCGGTGTTGGAGTTGCGCATCACCACCACCTGCCAGGCGGCCAGCGCGGTGATGACGATCAGCAGGAGGTCAACGGGGCGGGAAACGGCCCGGTTCTTCATGGGCTTGACCAGCAGGAAAAACGTAACCACCAGCGCGCCGTGAATCACAGCCTGGGTCGTGTTGTTCAGCGTCAGGAAAGGAGAAGCCGCCAGAAGGTGGAACAAGGTCAGGATGACCGCGACAACCAGAGCAACCACATCAAAAATGGTTCGTTTTTCCTCCGGAGGGGTCAGGACTTCGGCTTTTTCTTTGCTCATTTTGCTTCCTCCTCTCACTGCAGCAGGCCGGCCTCGCGGTAGTACCGCTCAGCGCCTGGATGGAAGGGTATGTACTCGGTGGCGACGGTATCGGGGCTAATCTGGCCGGTGGCGGCATTGGTGTCTTTGTAGCTGTCCAATGTCTCCATCATGAGCTTTGTGAACTCATAGATCTTGGTTTCATCCACCCAGCTGGAGGTGAACAGGCAGGTGTGGTAGGCAATGGTCTCCACCGCATCCTCGTTTGCCTGGTTCTCATAGACATCGGCAGGGATGGTGGCAGGACGCGCAAAGGGATACTCTGTCAGCACGCTGTCAATGACCTCCGGCTTGATCGGGAGCATCCGGAAGCTGGTGGTTGCCGCGTACTGCTGAATGCCCGCGATGGGATAGCCGCCGGTCTGGAAGGCAGCGTCGATGTCGCCATCGGCCAGGGCCTGGGCGGACTCGGCATAGTTCATGTAAAAAGGCGTAATATCCTTCATCTCAATGCCGTAGGCCCGGAGGATTGCCTCGTTGATGAACAGGTAGCTGGTGCCCTGACTGCCCACGCAGACCCGTTTTCCCTTCAGGTCGGCAATGTCTTTGATGTCGCTTTTATCCCGGACAAACACGTGCAGCTGGCTCTCATAGAGGGCGGCAACCTCCATAATATCCAGCGCGCCGGCCTCGGCGTAGCTCATTTCCCCATGATACGCGCCGTAGATGGCGTCGGAATTGGCCATGCCGATGTCGATGTCCTTGGAGAGAATCAGCGCCACATTCTCATTGGAGCCGGCGGTGGCCTGCACCATAACATTCAGCTCACTGGCCTCAGAGATGGCGTTACCGATGGCCGCGCCCACATAGTAGAAGGTACCGGTGGAGGAAGCTGTGCCAAGCACCAGATTGTTTGCCTCGCTGCACCCGCTCAGCATTCCGCAGAGCAGCATGGCGGCCAGGATCAGGGCGGTTAGTTTTTTCATTCCAATCATCCTCTTTCTCAGGGGGTGTATCAGATCAGCTCATCTCCGGCAACGGGGAAGAAATTGCTGAAGCTCTCGCCGTATTTATAAGAATTGTTGCCGGAAATGCGGCGCAGATGGTTGCCGCGCAAATGGGCGCGCTCTGTGTAATACTGGATCAGATGGCTCTGGGCCTTGAAGCACTGCATGGCCGCTACCTTCTGCTCATAGACCTCGGAAATGTCGATAAAGGAGCCGGGGACATACTTGCTCAGCTCTGTCTGATGGGGCTCGAAGCCAAAGAGCCGCATCTGCTTGGTGGTCTTGGTCCCCTCCAGGACATAGCCCCTGGAATTGGACTGGATGCTGCACGCGAACACGAAAGCGGCCACGGCATTGTGATCCGGATTGAGGACATCCTCGCCGTTCTTGTCGTGGGTGATGATGATGTCGGGCTGCACCGCACGGATCTTCCGGATCATGCGCTCCCGGACCTCGTCGGTCAGGGCGGCGTCCATGGGATAGTCGGGCAAATCCCAAAACTCAATATTCCGGATGCCCAGAATCTCAGCGGCCTTGGTGGTTTCCGCCAGCCGCTCTGCCTTTACGGTGTCGTAGGTGGCCCCTTCCTTCTTCCACAGGTCGTTGGACTCGCCCCGGATACCGAAGCTGAGAACGACCACATGAACGTCCGCGCCGTGCTTGATGTACTTGGCGATGGTGCCGCCGCTTCTCCAGACGTAGTCCGCCGCGTGGGCGCTGACGACCAGAACCTTTTTTCCCTCGATCATGATTGTTTTCCTCCTGTATTTTTTAGATTTTTTCCGCTTATTCCTTCCCCAGCAGCTTCCGGGGGTTATACACCATCATGGTGCGGATTTCTTCGGCGGTGAAGCCCTCTTGGGTCAGGCGCTCCGCCCATTCCAGCATTCCCTCGTCGGGGTAGACAGAGGTGGTCTGGCCCAGGTCGGTGCCCAATATCACGTTTTCCGCACCCAGGGCGCGAATCTGCTCTACCGTGGTTTCCCAGGGGCACTTGCCGGTGGCCCAGGTGGTATAGCAGTGCTCCATCTTGGCTCCGTGGGCGGCAAACATCTTCTGGTCCTCGATGCTGTAGAAGGTGGTTGGAAAATCCACATGGGTGATGATGATCTTCTTCACACCGCGCTTTTCCGCTTCCGGGACCAGCTTGTAGGCTTCCTCGTGGGAGACGTGGCCGGTGGTCAGAATAATGTCGTACTTGGCGATGATGTCCAGCACATCCAGGACTTCAGGCTTCAGCTCCCCTTTTTCGTCCAAAATATTGATGGTGGGGGCCTCAATGCCGGCTTCCTTCATCTCAATGATGATCCGCGCCCAGAACGGCAGCTTCTTGTTTGGGTCGCCGTTGAAGGTGTGCGCCCGCTCGTGCTCGTTGTCGCAGGTGGGGAACCATACCAGCTTGATGCCGCTGCGGCAGGCCATCTCCATGGCGGTGGGATTGATGCCGCCCACGGCGCTGTTCAGCGTAATGGTGCCGACGTAATCCACCTCGGGATAGAGCTGGTGCATCAGCTCGGCCCGCTCGCTGGTGCAGAAGAAATGACTCTTGATCGCGTAGCCGGCCATGCCGCTGTTCCGGATGCGTTCGGCCATCTCGATGTCGTTCATCTTGCGGGGAAGCACGTCGGGCGCGGAATGCACGTGCAAATCATACGCGCCTTGGATGATTTCTTTGCTGGTCATAAGCGTCGCTCCTTTTCTTGCATTTGTAATCTTAATTTTGTAATTCTTGTTTGCGCTCTTTTTTAAACAACTAAATTGTAGAACAATAATGATTAAAATTCAAGGGCGATTTCCTTTTTCAGAAAATCGCTCAAAATTGCCATCTACAATTTGTCTATAATGTCCAACCCCAATTCCGAGATTGACAGGGTAGTGAAAATAATGCTATACTAATAAGCGTTAAACATCGTTGTTGAGCAATACAGAGAGAAATGGAGGATTGCCGATGCCGAGGGTCAGCCAGACTGAGATGGTCTATGAAAAATTGAAGGAGCGAATCGACGGCGGTTACTACTCCCCTGCGGAGAGCCTGCCAGAGATGGAGCTGGCCACAGAGCTGGAGGTCAGCCGCAACACGGTAAAAAAAGCGCTGCTGATGCTGGAAAATGACGCCTATGTCGTGGTAGAGCCGAACAAGGGCGCAAAGGTGCGAAGCTTCTCCAGGCAGGAGGTTTTGGATTATTTGCAGCTCCGGGTGGAGCTGGAGGGGTTTATCATCCGCCTGACTGTCCCGTGCTTTACCGAGGCGGATGTGGACGGCCTGGCAGCGCTGCTCACACGGATGGGAGAGCGGCACGAAGCGAATGATCTGATGGGGTATTCCACCCTGAACCAGGAGTTCCATAATCTGATTTACGCAAAATGCCCCAACAAGACAGCGACAGAGCTTCTGCTTCGCCTGAAGGCGCAGATGCGAAAATACAACGCCAAAACCATTCTGGTTCCCGGCCGGGACGCCCGCTCTTATGAAGAACACCGGGCCATCCTGGAAGCCATCCGGACCAGAAACGCCCAGGAGGCGGAGGCCTGTATGCGAAGTCATATCGAAAATGTGAGAAAGGTTTTTGAAGATTATTATACCTTGCTGTTTTAACATCGTCGCCTTTCTCACCGGGAGGGACATGGGATTGAAGCTGGCGTTTGTTTTGTCCCAGCGACCCTGGAAGCCCGCGATTTCGTGGCAACACTATGGCAACAAAAAATCAGATAGCCCAAACCATCTGAATAATGAAAAGACTTGAAATAATCCGAGCCAAATCCCACAAACAATTCTATTTAGAATAACTTCATTAGGAGCGAGTGGGAATAAGAAAAATTTATCCTGATGCTGTTTCTCCCGGCTCTACAGCCGGAAAAGTGGCAGAATGGGATGGTTTTCTTCTCTGTTTGATAGCAGATTGATAGCACTTGCCAAAATCGCACTTACTGAATTTATTTCAGAGTAACGGGTGGCTTACAGGTGCATCGAGGATTATTCTATAAAAGACAAAGGTCTTACCGATTTTTTGCGAATCGGTAAGACCTTTTTTATTTTGCTCATTTCTCAAAACAGGGTGATAAACTGGCTAACTTTTGACGGTAAGTAGGAGGTGATTATTCCTTGCCGTTTTTGAGTTCGTCTGTCAGCCAGTCACTGAGCTGCTGGGATGGCACCTTTGCATGAATGCTTGAGGTATCGTACTCAGGATAGCGGTAACGCCAGCGGTCGTATTCCTCTTTGGTGATCTCCCCGGCTTCCAACTTGGAAGCCTGCTCCCGCCATGCAAGCAGAGAACGGGTCAGCTCGGCAGCATCCTTGCCGTGGCGAATGTTAACACGGAGATGCACTTCCCCGTCACACTCGCAGATTTCCAGACCGTATCTGTCCTCTAAGGTGAAAAGGGTATGCATCAAACCCATATAGGAGTCAATGTCCGGCACAGACAGGGCAAGGGGTGAAACATCAAGGATATTAGCCAAGGCCGTGGTCATGTCCGCTTTGGGGGTTCTCGTCCCGGTTTCATACTGAGCAAGGCGAACATCAGCAGACTTTTCTGGAAAGCCCACCTGAGTGCCAAGATATTTCTGTGTCATACCCCGCAGGGTACGGAAAAAGTGAATGCGCTCACCAATTGCCATAGCCATCGCTCCTGTCGTATGTATTTGGATAATGTGAGTATAGCATATTTGTTTAGAATAGTCAAGGTGACAGAAGCAAATTTGTTTAATTTGCAAGCCGCTTGGCCTAAACAGAAATGTGTAGTATAGTATAAGTAAGTTAAACAATTCTGCTTAGCTCGCAAAATTTTATCATCAAGATGTCAACAAACAGCGAAAAAATGTCCGTTGTAAAGTGAGGAGGGGTATTTCAAAAAAGCACAACTGAATGACCGCCAGGCAGATACTTTAGCCGGGGAAGTAAGCGAGGATATGAGCTTGCCAAGGAAAAATGAAACCGACACAGCGCCGGAAAGGGTTGCCTGCCAGAGTCTGAAAGGGAGAACGGCAGTACGAATATCAACACACATAAACAAGGAAAGGAAGGTATTTTGCCTATGGCAGGACAGATTTTTATGCGAGTGGATGAGGTTGCCGCAGAGCTGGGTGTTTCCAAGCCCTACGCCTACAAACTCATCAAAAAGATGAACGAAGAATTGAAGAAAACCGGATGTATCACCATCTCCGGCAGAATTGACAGAAAATTCTTCTACGAAAAGTTCTACGGAACCAGAGATAACTATGAAAGGAAAGGAATCTGATTATGGCAGCATTTAAGAACAAGGAAAACAGCACCTGGTATGTGCAGTTTCGCTACACCGACTGGAAGGGCGAGCGGCAGCAGAAGCTCAAGCGTGGCTTTGCCACCAAGAAGGAAGCACAGGCATGGGAACGGGAGTTCCTGACGGAAAAGCAGGCCGACATCAACATGACCTTTGAAAGTTTTGTGGCATTGCACGAAAAGGACATCAAGCCCAAGCTCAAGCTGAACACCTGGCTCACCAAGGAGAGTATCATCCAGAAGAAAATCCTTCCCTATTTTCGCAAAAGGAAACTCTCCGAAATCACTGCCAAGGACATCATCGACTGGCAGAATGAAATCCGGGGTCTGACGGACTGCCACGGCAAGCCCCTGTCCAAGACCTATCTCAAAACCGTTCACAACCAGCTCAGTGCCATTTTTAACCATGCTATTCGATATTATGGATTGCAAATCAATCCGGCGCAGCGGGCGGGGAATATGGGCAAGGAAGAACGGAAGGAAATGCTATTCTGGACACGGGATGAGTACACCAAATTCTCTGAGGCCATGATGGATAAGCCCATCTCCTTCTTTGCCTTTGAAATGCTCTACTGGTGTGGCATCCGGGAGGGAGAGCTGCTGGCACTGACGCCTGCGGATTTCGATTTTGAAAAGCAGACACTCCGTATCAATAAATCCTATCAGCGTATCAACAAACAGGATGTGATTACCTCTCCTAAGACGAAAAAGAGCATTCGGGTCATCCAGATGCCGAACTTCCTATGCGAGGAGATGCAGGACTATTTGAAACAGCTCTATGGAGTGGAATCTGACAGTCGTATTTTCCCCATCAGTAAGAATTATCTTCATCGGGAAATGGACAGAGGATGTAAGGAAACCGGGGTAAAACGCATCAGAATCCACGATTTAAGACATTCACACATTTCCCTTTTGATTGATATGGGCTTTACCGCTCTGGCAATTGCTGACCGGGTGGGACACGAAAGCATCGACATCACCTATCGTTACGCCCACTTGTTTCCGACCCGCCAGACCGAGATGGCAAATAAACTGGATGCACTGAAAACTGAGAAAGGAGCTTGAAAATTATGTCTATGAAAAATCTCGACAATCACAACCGTTGGAGGAACAAAACCGTAGCATTCCGGGTATCGCCGGAGGAGGACGAGCAGCTTGAAGTTTTCGTGAAGCTGTCCGGCCTGACAAAGCAGGACTATATCACCCGGCGGCTCCTGTGCCATGATGTGGTGGTGCAGGGCAATCCCAGAGTGTACAAGGCTCTCAAAAACCAGTTCGCCGCTGTTCTGGAACAGCTTCAGCGAATCGAGGCAGGGGCTGGTGTGGATGACGAGTTGATGGACACCATCGAGATGATGATCGCAATTATGGACGGAATGAAGGAGGAAAGTGCCTATGACAATTGATGCAAAAGAAAAGACTGCCCTTAACACATCTGTTGGCGCAGATGAAAGGCAGTCGTTTCAAATAATTCCTGCAAATAGTATACCCATTTCTGAATCAGAAATCAATGACCAGATTGAAAATTCTGAGGAAAGTTTCGAGGAAATGTGCCGGAGGATGCAGCGGCTGACCGATCCGCACTATCTCCACACCATCACCATGACCGAACTTTTCCAGACCACCTACAAGAGCAGACCGCCGATCATTGACGGCCTGCTCTACGCCGGGGCTTATATTCTGGCTGGTGCGCCGAAAATCGGCAAGTCATTTCTCGTAGCCCAAATCGCCTACCATGTCAGCACCGGACAAAAGCTGTGGGGGTACGAAGTTCACCAAGGTACTGTCCTTTATCTGGCCTTGGAGGATGATTACCAGCGAATCCAGAGCCGGATGTTTATGATGTACGGAGTGGAGGACACGCCCCATCTTCACTTTGCTACCGCAGCCGGAAAAATCGGAAATGGGCTGGATGAACAGCTTGAAAACTTCATGCGGGAGCATCCTGATACCAAGCTGATTATCATCGACACCATGCAAAAAATCCGGGAGGTCGGCGGGGAGGCGTACAGCTATGCCAGCGACTATGAAATCATTGGCAAGCTGAAACAGTTTGCGGATAAGCACTGCATCTGTGTTTTCACTGTCCACCACACCCGAAAGCAGCCCGCTGGGGATAGCTTTGAAATGATCTCTGGCACCACAGGACTGCTGGGCTGTGCAGACGGTTCTCTGCTGATGCAGAAGAAAAAGCGCACCGCTTTGGACGCCACCATTGATGTGGTGGGGCGTGACCAGCAGGATCAGATTCTGTATTTGAAAAAAGACCCGAAAACGCAGATTTGGAATCTGGAAAAGATGGAGAATGAGCTACATCGGGAGCCGCCTGATCCGATTTTAGAGGCGGTGGCCGCTCTTGTCAACGCTGAGTGGATCGGTAGCCCCACGGAGTTACGAGAGATTCTGGATGTGGATATGCAGCCCAATACTCTGACCAAGCATCTGAATGTGAACGCTGGTCGGCTGTTTAACGAGCATCATATTCAGTACGAAAACACCCGCACCCACGCCGGAAGAAGAATTAGGTTGACGCCTGTTTTGAGTCAGGCGTGACGATGGTGACGGTCGTGACGGTGATTTTGATGGTGTCTCAAACACCGTCACCATCGTCACGACCGTCACGGAAAGGAATGGAAGCGAATAAAAAGTGTGCAAATCCCCTATGACCTGTTTGTTGATCTGGTGCTGTACCATCTGAATGGTGAGGATGATTTTGAAGAAGAAATCAGACAGGGTTTGGAACAAAAGCTGGACGCTATGCTGAACCGCCAGCTCTATTCCAAGTACAAGATCGCCCTCACCGAGGAGCAGCGGGAACAGGCACGGCAGGAATATCTTGATCGCCGTGGTGTGCCGGAGAGCTACCGCTGGACTACTTCTCCTTGGGAGCGATAACAGGAGCGTGGCACGCTCCTGTGACTGTCAGACAAGACAAATGGATTGGGTGACAGCCCAAGCCCCTCGCATCCCCCGTCCCCGCTGGAATATTCGCAAATATGGAAGCGGACGGCAGGGAGACTTTGGGGAAGTTTCTCTGCCAGTGGGCGGCAAGTGTTGAGCAGAAATGAGCTGCGAATCAGTTGCTGACCACGCCAGGTTTTATGGGTTGTGGGTACCATCTGCAAGCCATGAAATCCGGGAGGCTCCCGCAGGAGCCGCATACCCCCTCGGAGAGCCCACGATACTTTGCAGCCTCTGGATGAAAGTATCATAGTGGGTTATTACACTTCCGCAGAAGTGCCTCTCCGAAGCTACCTCGTACACACACCTTAAAATATTCGAACAAATTCAGGAGGTAACTGCCTATGGCAAGAGGCGATGGTATCCATCGTACAAGTGTTAGAAACGCACGGTTGACCGCAGATAAGATCGGCAACGCTCAGGCACATAATGAGCGTGAAAAAGATTCCTATGTCAATCAGGACATCATGCCGGAGCGCACCGGGATGAATGTCCATTTCAAGTCACCCACCGCTGACTACACCACCATGTTTGACCGGATGGTCGCAGACGGCATCATCTCCACCCGTGGCTTAAAAGCCGATGCAGAAAAATTCGGGGAGTTGATCTTTGATGTCAATTCCGCTTATTTTTACTATCACGGTGGATATGACTTTGCAAAACAATTTTACGCCGATGCATACAAAAGTGCAATAGAAATTGTAGGCGGCGAGCAGTACATTCTCTCGGCAGTTATGCACGCCGATGAACGAAACCGAGCCATGTCCGAAGCGCTGGGCGAGGATGTATATCACTACCATCTTCATGTGGTCTATATCCCGGTGGTGGAGAAACAAATTCTCTGGTCGAAACGGTGCAAGGACAAGTCATTGGTGGGAACCGTCAAAGAAACGATCACCCAAGTCAGCATGAGCAAAAAATGGGATTCCAAGCCTGCTCTGGATGAAAGCGGGAAGCCGCTGCTTACCCAAAACGGAAAAAAGTTCTCAGAAAATCATACTCGGTTTTGCAGGACGATTTCTACGCCGCCATGTGCTCTGCTGGCTACACCGATGTGGAGAGAAGTGAGCGGGGCAGCTCCGAGGAGCATCTGACCGTGACCCAGTTCAAAGTCGAAAAGGAGCAGGAGCGGCTTGCCGATCTTACCGAACGGGCCGAACAAAAAGCACAGGAGGCCGCTTCGCTGGAAAAGAAGATTGAGAAAATCCAGAAGAAACAGGTTGCAGTTCAAGCCGTAGACAAAATCGAACCGAAGCCTGTGCCGCTATCCTCCAAGGTCATGCTGGAACGCTCTGAGTTTGAAAGTCTGTCTACGGCGGCTAAAAAATATGTCGTGCAGGAGAAGAAGGAACATCGGCTTCAAAAAATGTTGGATGCCGCTAATAAAGCGATTGCTGAATTAAAAGCAAAAATCTCTGAACTGACCGCTGAATTGACTGAATACAGGTCTATCCGCAGGAAGCTTCACCCCGATGGGCTGGAAGTTGAAAACGAGCAGCTTCGATCTAAAATCTGCAGCTACGAAACGACTATTGAACGCAACAATCTCTGGCATCTTTTCAGCCCGAAACGTAGCAAAAACCACAGCAGAAACGATGTTCGGTAAATCCTGTGTAGAACCGTGAAAAACACAAAAAATCCGATGGGAGCGCTTCGAATGATCCATGCATCATTCGGGCGTTCTCCATCAGGAAATCCACCCACTTTCACGGCTGTAGAGCCGACAAAAATTCACCAAAATCAGGAGGTTTTATGAAAACAGGTCTTTCCAAGAAACAAAAGATAACCGCCATCTTTTTTGACGAGGAAGGAGACATTACCGAGGTCATGACCCACAACACCGACCTCAAAAATCGTCTGAGAAAATACGCCAGCCAGTACCCCAATCTCTGCAAGCAGACCGACGATAACGAGCAAGGAGGTCTGACCTTTGAAATTCAGAAAAAGCGACTCAGCATCAAGCTGACCGCTCCCTACACCGATGAACGCCGGAGAGCTGCCAGTGAACTGGCGAAGAAGCATACCAAAAATCTGAGGAGGAATGACAATGAAAATCCTGTCCTGTGAGTTCAATATGGACACCGCCTGCGTGGAACTGCGCTACGCCGACGGCACCATGATCTCCATCGACTGCACCGCCGTTGAAAACGAGATAGCAGACAATATGTATCAGAGGTCAGAGTTGGACTGGCTGATCTACAATGCGCCTTTGAAATATGCCGAACTGATTCTGAACGGCAACCCCGAAAAATATTTGAAAGTTGTGACCGAGTATAAGCCGCTGGATAGTTGAGCGCAAAGCCGCCCGTGGGAGCCTCAAGCTCCTGCGGGCGGCTTTTCTATCCCCAACAAGCATAACTTTATCCGCTTTGAATAATTGTTCTGCCAAAAGTAGTGTTGACAAATCGCTACTTTCTGAGTATAATTAAATTGCATTAGTTTATCCGCTGGTTAGTATTTTGATAGTAAGAGTGATGTGGGAGCGTTGAAATGAACAGTATTCCAGAATACAAAGAAATATTTGATAAATATGGCGGTATGATGCGCACAAAGCAGCTTCAGGCAGAAAACATTCTATATCGCCCGCTGCAAAAATTGATACAGCAGGGTTGTGTGGAAAAAGTTCGCTATGGATATTATCAGTGGGTCGATCACGATGACTTCAGTGAGGTTTGCACAGTGACCCGCCTGTTCCCGGATGCGATTCTTTGCATGGACACAGCCCTGCGATATTACGGTTATAGTGACCGCACTCCTGCCGATTGGCATTTGGCTGTCAGCAAAGATTCCGGTAAGTCACGCTTCAAAATTGACTACCCGTTTGTGAAGCCCTATTATGTTGAACCGTCCCTGCTGGAGCTTGGGTTGACTCTTGGTGAGATCGACGGCCACGAAGTTCGTATTTATGATAAAGACCGCCTGATTTGCGATTGCCTGCGGTATCGCAATAAGATGGACAAGGAAATTTTTAATAAAGCGATTCAGAGTTATATTGCAGATCCAGGTAAAAGTATTCCCAGACTACTGGAATATGCCGAGATGCTGCGGGTTAAAAAGACCGCAAAAGATTTGATAGGAGTGTGGCTGTGATGGCAGATAAAGCTGCTTCTGTACTTGCAAAACTGAAAAACAAGGCAAAGGCATCCGGCATCAGCTACCAGCAGTGCCTGCAGCTCTTCTTCCAGGAGGAATTTTTGCGCAAGTTGGCTGGTTCCCAATACGCAGATAATTTCATCCTGAAGGGCGGCTTGTTTATCTATACGCTGACCAATTTTGAGAGCCGTGCTACTGTAGATGTAGACTTCCTTATGCGCGGGTTAAATAACGACCTGGCCCGCATGGATAAAATTATTGCAGATATTCTTGCCGTGGATACCGGCAATGACTTCGTGGCTTTTGAGGCATCCAAGACGGAACCTATTGCCCTGCAGCGGAAGTATCACGGCGTCAGTACGCAGATTACCGGCTACATAAAGAATGTCCGTGTGCCTTTCAATGTGGACATCGGTGTGGGAGATGTGATTGTCCCCAAGGCCGAGCGGCGCAACATTCAGACGCAACTGGCAGACTTCGAAAAGCCGGAGATTCTTACTTATTCCCTTGAAAGCACCATTGCTGAGAAATTCGACGCTATCCTGCAGCGCTTCGAGCTGACAGGCCGTATGAAGGATTTTTATGATATTTGTTATCTGTCTCATACATTCGACTTTGACGGATTGAAGCTCCAGACGGCTATTCAAGAGACATTGCAGAACCGTGGTACGGCCTATGAAAAGGATAGCTTTGACAGGGTGCTGGCTCTGGCAGACGATTCTGATATGCAGACCAAGTGGAGATACTTTCTGAAGACTTTGGGTAATCCGGAAATGGAATTTTCTGAGGTTATTATGGGAATCAAGGCTTTTTTGCAACCGGTATGGTATTCGGTTTTAGCTGAAAACGAATATCAAAGGCAATGGAATTCGAAAGAAAACGAGTGGAACTGATTGACGAAATGTGCCAAAGGTACAGAAAGAGGTAAAAATATGGCGAAAGCTGTAAAAAAGAAAATTGAGGAGGTTTCTCTCGAAACCGTATTATGGAACTGCCGTGTTGCACTACGTGGTGTTGGCAGTACCGATAAAAACAGAGATGCAGTTATCGGCCTATGCTTTTTGAAGTTTGCTGGCGATAAATTCGAAAAGCGCCGTGCAGAACTGATTGCGCAGTATGGAGATATTCCAACATTTTTGGAGAAGGCTTCTTTCTATAATGCAGTCAATGTGTTTTACTTGAAGGAGACTGCCCGTTGGTCTTATATCGTCAAGAATGCCGGTGCCAATGACATCGCTGTCATTCTCGATCAGGCTATGGCAGATATTGAGGAGGCAAACCCCGCGCTGAAGGGTGCACTCTCTTTGAATCTGTATACTACCCTCGGTGCGCCGAAGGAGAAAATCAAACAGCTTATTGATGAGGTCAACAAAATCGACGAATCCCGTTTCCACGAAGAAGACCTTATCGGTCGTGTGTACGAATACTTCCTGCAGGTGTATGCAGCATCTGGTACAAAGGAAGACGGTGAATTTTATACCCCAGCTTGTGTTGTTCAGTTGATTGCCGAAATGATTGAGCCTTACAGTGGCGTGGTTTATGACCCCTGTTGCGGTTCCGGCGGTATGTTCGTACAGTCGCATAAGTTTGTGGAAAGCCACCACGGAAACCGCAAAAATATATCTGTCATCGGACAGGAGAGCGTGCAGGAGACTTGGAGACTGTGCAAAATGAATTTGGCCATTCGCGGCATTTCTCATAATCTGGGTGAAAAGAATGCCTCTACCTTTACTGAGGATCTGCACAAAGACAAGAAGGTGGATTTCATCATGGCAAACCCGCCCTTTAACCTTAAAGGATGGCGTGGCGAAGACCAGTTGCTTGATGACCCTCGTTGGCAGGGTTATGGTGTACCGCGTGTGTCAAATGCAAACTATGCATGGATTCTGCATATGATCTCCAAACTGGATGTCAACCACGGTATTGCCGGATTCCTTTTGGCAAATGGTGCTTTGAACGACCCGGATGAATATGAAATCCGCAAACGGCTTCTTTTAAATGATAAGATTGAGGCTATTATCGTTCTGCCCCGTGATATGTTCTATACTACCGATATTTCTGTCACTCTGTGGATCGTGAATATGAATAAGAAAGCCGGTACGGTCAACGGACGACAAGTGCGTGACCGCCGTGGTGAAGTCTTGTTTATGGATCTGCGCTGCTGGGATCAGAATGTTGAAGAAATCGTTATCGATAAGGGCAAGAAAAAGAAAAAGACGGTGTTGACTTCTGCACAGATTGCAGATGTCAAAAAGGTATATAACGCTTGGCAGAGTGTGGATACTACCCTCTATGCTGATGTGCCGGAATTCTGCCAGTCTGTGAAAATACTGAAAAAGGACAAGGTGCGCCCGGAGGACATTTCCATCGAAGACAAGGATTTTTCTCTGGCTCCGAGCAAATATATTGAGTTCATCGACCATGATCTCGATATTGATTATGCAAAAGAAATGGCTCGTATCCAGGACGAAATGCGCTTGCTGATGCTGTCTGAGGAACTGTCGCAGTCAATGCTCAAGGATGCATTTAGGGGGATTGGCTATGGCATTGACTAAGTATAAACTGGGAGAATTGATAACTCAACGGCGCGAAAAATACGATGGTATTTCTGATTTGCCGATACGCGGTGTGTCCAAAGACGGTTTTATTAATGCAAAGCAGCCCGGTGCAGACACAAGCCTCTATAATGTATATTATTTGTGGGATTTTGTTTTTAATCCTGCCCGTATGGAAATTAACTCAATTGCTTTAAATACCGAATTTGACAAGGCAATTTGTTCTTCACTGTATGAAATCTTTTACGTAAGCCGCCCAGATTTGGTATTGCCACAATATTTGAATTTGTTTATTAAACGTGATGAGTTTGCTCGTCAGTGTGAGTTTATTGGGTGGGGTTCTGCACGAGAATATTGTCGCGTTGGCGATATTTCGGATATCGATATAGAGTTGCCATCCATTGAGATTCAACAGAAATATGTTGATATCTACAATGCCATGCTTGCCAATCAGCGCAGCTACGAGCAAGGATTGGATGATTTAAAATTGGTGTGTGATGGTTATATTGAGAACTTGGGGCGGAAACATCCAAGAGAAACCATTGGACAATATCTGCTTCTCTCGGACAAAAGAAATGAAATTGGCTTAAATGTTGATTGTGTTAGGGGGCTGGCGGTATCAAAAGAAATGATACCAACCAAAGCTGATATGGATGGCGTTGGACTATCAAACTATAAGCTCGTTCCCCCTCGGCATATTGCATATGTCCCGGATACTTCACGAAGAGGTGATAAGGTCTCTCTTGGATATAACAACACAGAAGAAACCTATCTTGTATCATCAATATCTACCGTTTTTACAACGAACGAAGAATATTTGCTTCCAGATTATCTGATGCTTTTCTTCTCAAGAAGTGAATTTGATAGATATGCGCGTTTTCATTCGTGGGGAAGCGCAAGAGAGACGTTTGATTGGGACGAAATGTGTGATGTACAAATTCCTATCCCAAATGTCACCGGCCAACAATACATTGTGAATATTTATATCATCTATCAGCTACGACGGGAAATCAACGAACAGTTGAAAGCACAAATCAAAGACCTGTGTCCGATTTTGATTAAAGGCTCTATTGAAGAGGTATCTGCCTGAAAGGAGGGCGTATGGCATATTATACTGAGCGCCACGGTATGCGAAGACCTGTGGCTAAGACCTACAATATATCCACAGAGAAGTATGCTCTGCTGCTCCACTGCTGCGAGAAATACTATAACAATCTTGCATGGAAGTATCCTGCACAATGCCCGGACGGACAGGGGTGCTGCGGAATCGACCACGAGCAGTTCCGTTTGGACTTGCGATATGAGATCCCTACGCTTTATCGGGATGATGCTGACTGCATTGCCGTTCCGACTATCCGTCATAACATTTTTGACGGTGACAAACAGCCTGAGTACGATCAGTATGCATTGCTCGACCTCGTCGAGTTCTTTGCTGAAAATATCTATGATGTGGTCGTGGGAGGATTTCACAGTTATTGGGGGCATCACCATCTGACTTGTCAAAATAGTCGGAATGTCTGCGCCCAGTTCCGCAATGAGATTAACAGCATTTTTCAAAAGACTGGGCTGCTGTATACGCTAAATATAGATTTGCAGGTTGAGCGTATTATTGAGAACAGTCCCTTGACTCCGGCAGTTGAAACCGCAATTGCTGCCGTGCAAGAGGCCGGAACTCGTGAACTGTTGCAAGAAGCCATTCTGCTCCATAGAAGTCCATACCCCACAGACGTCCGGGATGCTGTAGAGAAACTTTGGGATGCTTATGAACGGCTAAAGACTTACTACACAACGATGAATAAGCGTGATTCTGCGAATAAAATTATCGCAGATATGGCTGCTGGACAAGCATCATATGTTACGCTGTTTGAGGACGAGTTCAAAGCTCTCACAAAAATCGGCAACGATTTCAGAATCCGTCATCATGAGACCGACAAGGTGGAAATCACCGATGTCCGCTATTATGATTATTTCTTCAATCGTTGCTTGTCATTGATTGCTCTGGCAATCCAGTATTTACAGTAAAGGAGGTATCCGCGTGGACTATACATTCATAAAAGGTCAATTCATCGAAGCGCAGTTAGAAGAGGCCATTATTGCTCTGTTTGAGCAACAGGAGTATACCTATGTCCACGGTGAAAGTATCCACAGAAAGTATGAGGATATTTTGCTTCTGGATGACCTCCGTGCTTTTATGCAGGCTCGCTATGCCAAGGACGACTTGACAGAGACCGAACTGCAAAAAATCATCAACCGCCTGCAGCTTATTCCGGCATCTCCGCTTTACAGTGGAAACCAGGAAACCTTCTGGCTTGTGAATGAAGGTTTCGACCTTGCACGTGATGATTTGAGCCGGGTGGCGTTGCATATCGACTACATCGATTTTGAGAATCCCGGCAACAACATCTTCAAGGTGGTTAACCAGTATTCTGTCCAGGGAGAGCATCTGGGTCGCCCCGATCTACTGGTGTTCATCAACGGCATTCCCATTGCCATTTGTGAGTTCAAGTCCGCCATCAACGAAGATACTACCGTTTACGACGCTTGGGAGCAGATCACCATTCGCTACAACCGTGACATTCCCAAGCTGATGAAGTATTGCTTCTTGTCCGTTATCAGCGACGGTGCCAATACCAAAATGGGCAGCATCTTCACGCCCTATGCCTATTACTACGCCTGGAACAAGGCAAATGATACGGACAAGGTGTCCAACGGCATCAGTTCGTTGTTCACCATGATTGCCGGTGCCTTTGCTAAAGATCGAATAACTCAGCTTCTGCGGGATTTCGTTTTCTATCCCGATGACAGCAAGAAGAGTGAAGCCATCGTCTGTCGTTATCCGCAGTTCTTTGCTGCCGGGAAGATGCTTGATAACATCAAACGGCACCTGCGTCCTGCCGGAGACGGCAAGGGCGGTACATACTTCGGTGCAACAGGCTGTGGCAAGACCTACACCATGCTGTTCCTGTCCCGTATGATTGCTCTGCGTGACCCAGACACTTTCAATAACCCCACTATCGTTATCATCGTCGACCGTGAGGATCTGGACACCCAGACCGCTGAACTGTTCGCAACGGCAACGAAATTCCTGCATGAGAGCGATATTCGCAGTATCGAATCCCGTGCAGATATGGCAAATACCCTTGGTGACAGACCGAGCGGTGGTGTATATATCACATCCATTCAAAAATTCTGCGAAAAGACCGGATTGCTGTCCGACCGCAGCAACATCATCTGCATTTCCGATGAAGCTCACAGAACGCAGACTGGTGTCGGTGCAAAGCTGAAGAAGACCGACAAAGGCGTGTTCACCACCTACGGCTTCGCAAAGTATCTGCGTGACAGTTTCCCCAACGCTACCTACTGCGGTTTCACTGGAACGCCCGTGGACGAGACCATTGCCGTTTTCGGTGATGTGGTCGACAGCTACACTATGAAGGAATCCAGTGATGATGGCATCACCGTCCGCATTGCCTATGAGCCTCGTTTGGCTCGTGTCATCCTCTCTGATGAGCAGGCAAAGCAGATTCAGAAATACTATAATAGTTGTGCCGAGCAGGGTTCCACCCAGGAGCAGATTGAGGAAAGTCAGCGGGCAATGGCTCAGATGAGAGCCATCCTTGGACACCCGGACAGACTGAAGAAGCTGGCTGCAGACATGGTGGAGCATTACGAGGCTCTGTGCGCAGAGAAGCCGGAAATCGTGCAAAAGGCAATGATTGTCTGTGCCGACCGTGCTGTTGCGTATCGTCTGTTGCAGGAGATTTTGGCTATTCGCCCGGATTGGGGTGAGAAGCGTCGTGCGGAGGATGAGACTGTTCTTGCAGAAGAACAGCTTGATAAGCTGATGCCTCAGCCGAAAATCAATCTTGTAGCCACCCAGGGTGCAAACGACGAAAAGGATCTGTTCGAGGCTTGCGGCACCAAGGAATACCGCAAAATGCTCGACCGTCAGTTCAAGAACAACGATTCTAACTTTAGAATTGCCGTCGTGGTTGATATGTGGATTACCGGATTCGACGTTCCGTCACTGGCCGTCATGTATATCGATAAACCGCTCCAGAAGCACACGCTCATTCAAACCATCTCTCGTGTCAATCGTGTGTTTGATGGAAAGGATAAGGGGCTTGTTGTTGATTATATCGGTATCAAAAACGATATGATGGAAGCTATCAAAAAATATGGCAGTCCCCAGGAATGCCCTGTTGACGAGCTAAATATCACGCTTGGCATCTTCCGCAATCACCTTGCTATGATTGATGAACTTTTGGTTGGATTTAATGCGACTGAGTTCTACACTGGGGAACCATTGGAGCGTCTGAATTGTCTGAACAATGCTGCGGAATATGTTCAGAGCAGCAAAGAGATGGAAACCAGGTTTATGGGTCTTTCTCGCCGCTTGAAAAGTGCGTACACGATTTGTTTTCCGTCCGGTGAACTGACAGATATTGAAACTGCCAAAGCACAGTTCTATTTGGCAATCCGATCCATCATCTATAAGCAGACAAAGGGTAACGCCCCCGATGCAGAGGTCATGAATCGTGTTGTTGAGGAAATGGTTCGTAATGCTATTTCTTGCACAGGCATTGAAAATATCGTTGACGAGAATAAGTCTGTTGACCTGTTCAGCGATGAATTTTTGGCGGAGCTGGATGCGGTTAAGTTGCCGATCACAAAGTTTAATGCTCTGTTGAAATTGCTGCGCAAAGCCATCGGTAGCTACGGACGCACAAACAAGGTAAAGGCCCAGGAATTTGATGAACGGCTGAGAAATGTAGTGGATGCCTATAATAGCCGAGATAAACTGGTGTTTACCAGCGAAGTCGTTGCTGATTTCGTAAATGACCTCTCTGACCAGCTTTTGCAGATTCTACGAGATTTGCAGGATGATAAGACCTCTTTTGAAAAGATGGGTATTACTTTTGAGGAAAAGGCGTTCTATGATATTTTGGTGAGAGTGCGTGATGACCACGGTTTCCCATATGCTGACGAAAAGTGCTTGGTACTGGCGAAAAAGATAAAAGAACTCGTGGATAATAAGGCACAGTTTGCAGATTGGTCTACACGAGATGACATCAAGAATCAGCTCAATATGGAACTGACGGTCCTTTTGTACCAAAACGGCTATCCGCCGGAGTGGGACGATGAAGTGTTTGAAAAGGTCATGGAACAGGCTGAAAATTTCAAGAAGTATAACAATTGATTGCTATATAAATTAAGTGATGCTTTTCTTTAACAAAACCAAGATCGAGTCTGGAAAATCAGCAAAGAATATGCTATAATACATCCAAGCCACCTGCACTGCCACATCAAGGATTACCTGTGATAGTTCAGGGGTGATAGATTTTTGATAGCAAAATTTCGGATAGACCATAGGATAAGGATAATCCGTATCAAATGGAATCACTACGAATTAAACCCTCTATACAAAAAAGTTTAGAAATGGATTTAATCCGGCGAGTGGGAATAAAAATTACAACCCCGGAAAGCCCGTATTTATGCGGGTTTCCGGGGTTTTTCCATGTCTATTGAGTACATTTAGGTTTTTATGCCAGGAATAAATGCTATCATCTTGCTATCAAATCAGCTTTTCTGTATTCCCTTGCAGTTCCATTTCAATCAGCTCCAGATTTTCTCTCAGCTCATTGAGAGCATTAAGTGTCGGTTCGCTGTCACTGTCTCCATATTTGTCGGACATGAGTACATAGCCATTGTAGAGACTCTCCCAACGAAGCAGATTCTGTAAAATGGACTTATCCTGTAATACAACACTGAGGTTATCCAATTGGATGACCTCTTCTTTTTTTGCCTGGTCACAGGAGAGTGCCAGATAAGTCCGGAAAACTCTATTGGGCTGAAGCCGAACGGTGGCAGCGTCCAGAAGGTTATCTTTCCCACGCTCACCTTCAATGGACAGGATGCCGGACTTGTGCCACAGCATCAGCAATCCCATCAGATCGCCTTTGGTTTCCATGTGAATGATATCAGAATGGGAATCGCTGAGAGCGCCGCTGTTGACCCGTAACGCTTCTGCAATTCGCTCAAGCTGCTGGGACTGGGGCTGCATCTTATTTATTTCATATTTTCGGATGGACACAGGATGGATACCGGTTAATTCAGCTAACTGTGCCTGCGTCATACCTCGCTGTTTGCGAAAATATTTAATTTTATCACCAACTGTAAGCATAAAAAATCCCCTTTCGATCCTCTTTTCATTTAGTATACCACGAATAGAGCGAATAAGCTACAAAATTTTTGAAAATTATCAAAAACGGGTTGACGTAGCGAAATCGCTACGCTATAATAAATATAGCGATTAAGCTACAACAAATGCAAAGGAGGATACCATGATGAAAGAACAAAGCTTTATCACAGCCAAGGAACTGGCAGAGATGCTGGACATCTCCACAGGACACGCTTACAAGGTGATTCACAGGCTGAATGGTGAACTGGCACAGAAGGGTTATCTGACCTTCTCAGGCAGAATTCCCCGAAAGTACCTGGAGGAACGCTGCTACGGCCTGGGAGAGGGGGTGAGTGCCTGATGACCACAGAGAAAGACCCCAAAACCGGGAAATGGCTGATCCAATACCGTTATAAGGACTGGACAGGCAAGAATCGCAAGTCTACCAAGCGAGGATTCAAAACCAAGCGAGAGGCAGAGGAATGGTACCGGGAGTTCTTAATGAAGCAGAGCCAGAGCTGTGACATGAAATTCAAGGATTTCATTGAGATCTATGCGGAGGATATGAAACATCGCCTTTGTGAGCACACCATGATCAACAAGATGTATGTGATACGAGGTAAACTGATTCCCTACTTTGGAGAAAAACGTATCAACGAGATTACAGCGGCTGATATCCGGGTCTGGCAGAACCAATTGATTCAACAGAATTATAAGCCAACTTATCTTAAGTCCATCAATAATCAACTTTCAGCTGTTTTCAACTATGCAGTCAAATATTATGAGCTGAAAGACAATCCCTGCCGCAAGGCTGGCAGTATGGGGAAAGCCAAGGCAGATGAGATGGAAATCTGGACAAAGGATGAGTTCCAGCAGTTTGCTGACTGCCTGATGGATAAACGGATTTCCTGGCTGGCATTTCAAATCCTTTTCTGGACAGGAATCCGGATTGGAGAGCTGTTGGCTCTCACTTTCAGAGATGTGGACTTGGATGGAAAGGTTATCACTATCAGCAAGTCCTATCAACGCTTGAAAAGCAAAGATATCATTACACCGCCTAAAACCCCAAAAAGTAACCGCAGAGTCAATATTCCTCAATTTTTGGCAGATGACATTCTGGACTACAAAGAAAGTCTCTATGATCCACAACCAGAGGATCGGGTGATTCCAGTAGCAAAAACATTCCTGGAAAAGGAAATGAAGCGAGGAGTAAAGCTCAGTGGACTGAAAAAATTCATATCCATTCACTCCGTCATAGCCATACCAGCCTTCTGATTGAGATGGGAGTTTCTCCAAAGGAGATTGCAGAACGTTTGGGGCATGAGAATATCGAAACCACCCTGAACACCTATTCCCATCTGTACCCAGACAAACAGGAGCGTCTGGCGGAGCAGTTGGATCAGTTTCATAACGGAAAAAAGGAGATGGAAGAAAAATGAGTCGGTATCAAGACCACAACAGAACACGAAATAAAACAGTAAGTTTTCGCTTGACACCGGAGGAATACCGTCAGATGGAGGAAAGAATCAAGATAACGGGACTTCCTAAAAATGAGTTCATGATCCGTTCCATGCTTAAGCAGCACATCAGTATCCGAGTTGGTAAATTTGAAAGTGACCGGCTGAGTCTGGAGGTGCGTCGGCTGAAAGATGTTCTAAATGGAGTAAAAGTCCCAGAAGAAACGGTCGATTTGCTATTAGAATGCAGAGCACTGATGGAGCAGTTGATCCAGATTACCAATGCGGAAAAGGAGGAGTTTTATGACCGATGAGAAAAAAGAAAAGATGACTGCCCTAATCCCGTCTGTTGGCGCAGACGGAGGACAGCCACCATTATGTAACGAAATTATTTTAACAGATAATCAGCAGGATGGCAACCATGAAAGCGTTGAAATGGAGGAAATGGAAGCTTGGCTCCGGCAAATGCGTCAAATGAACAGTCCGGATTATCTGCATACTGTATCGCTGACAGAGTTGTATGATACGGTTTATAAAAGCAGGATGCCTGTAATCGAGAATCTGCTCTATACAGGAGCATATATCCTTGCCGGAGCGCCTAAAATCGGAAAATCCTTTTTAGTGGCGCAGTTTGCCCACCATGTCAGTACCGGACAGCCTATGGGAGTATGAGATCAAACAACCGGGAGCGGTACTCTATCTGGCTTTGGAGGACGATTATCAGAGATTGCAGGAACGTATGGCCCGAATGTTTGGCGTGGAAAGTGCAGGAGAACTCTTCTTCGCTGTAAGCGCCAAACAGGTTGGCAATGGATTGGATGAGCAGTTGGCTTTCTTCCTTAGGGAACACCCCAACACCAGACTGGTAATTGTGGACACTTTACAGAAGGTGCGTGAGATGTCGGGAGATGCTTACAGCTATGCTGGTGACTATGAAATTATCAGTCGTCTGAAAGTTTTCGGAGAGCAGAACGGAGTGTGTGTACTGATTGTTCATCACACCAGAAAGCAGCCTGCGGGAGACAGTTTTGAAACGATTTCCGGTACTACAGGATTGCTGGGATGTGCTGACGGAGCCATTCTGATGCAGAAGGAGAAACGCACCGATAATAAAGCTACACTGGACATTGTAGGTCGTGACCAGCCTGACCAGAAGATTCATCTGATACGAGATGAGGTGACGCTGCAATGGGATTTTGAAAAGGCAGAACGACAGCTGTGGAAAGAGCCGCCAGACCCTATTCTGACGGCAGCAGCTAAGCTGGTAACAGTAGAATCCCCTCAATGGAAAGGCAGTGCTACGGAGCTTGCAGAGGCGTTACGATTGTCTATTCAGCCCAATGCATTGAGTAAGAAGCTCAATGTCAAGGCCGGAAAACTGATGCAGGAATTTGGTATACGATATGAAAATAATCGCAGTAGGACAGGAAGCAATATTACTTTGACATTGGTAACGACCGAAACAATCGGAGAGGAGTGTGCGAAGATATGAAAAAAAGAATTTTTGAAAATGGCATCTATTATGTGTTGGTGGGTGACTACTATGTGCCGGAGCTGAGTTTGCCCAACGAGACCCGATCTATTGGAAGATGGGGGCGACTCCATCGGGAGTATCTAAGGATGGCAAATCTATGCATATTCAATGATTTGATTCTCACAGGAAAACTCTGGACATACCTTGCTGATCTCAACGAGCAGGCTGAGAACCGGTTATCCCTGATTATTCAGCAGATGAAGGAGCGAGAGGGCATTACCGAACAGCTCAAGGAAAAGAATCAAATGGCCTGGGTTGGGGCGATGAACAGCATTTGCAATCGTGCAGAGGAAATTGTAAAATATGAGATGATTTATAGTTCGGTAGGAGGTGGCATGTAAGATGATATTGGAATCACTGTACTGCGGAAACATCTGCCCGGCAGATCAAGCCATACCGCTGGATAAGGAGTATCAGAAAATCCGCTTCTGATGCAAGCCGGTTACGAGCTGCATTTCACGGACAAGCGGATGAGATAACAGAATAGAACAATGAAAACGATGTGTTCAATTTGGACACATCGTTTTTGCATAACTTGGCAAGCAATGCTTGTGGCTATCCATAACCACAAACTGTTTGTTGGTGCAGCAGCCCCAAACCCCATTGAACAACATCTTTGATGTTGGCTATGCCCACCATTGGTGTGCTTTCAGTGTAGCACTGATTTTGAAATTTACAGATTTTCCCATAGTGAAATATTATATTTTCCCAAATGTGACGGTTGTGACGATGGTGACGATACAAATTGCCTCCGGTCCACTCTCCGTTTCATCGTCACAACCGTCACCATCGTCACACAACATTTTTATACAGATATTCTCTCCGGATATTGTCAGCAGCTTTGCTGCGTAGCCATCATCGGCAGATGATGTTCTGAGGGATTGGGGAAACACCCCAACAAGCAAATTTGCGAAGAATGGCTCAAAGGACAATTCGAGAAAATGAGTGAACCTGTACAGGTTTACACTGCTTGCCAAGTATGCTTTCCTGTTTCTTATTCAAACGAAATCTTATGTGGTTATTGCTATTAGCGTCATCACGCATCTTTCTCTTCGTTTTTATCTCGCTGCGCTTTCCATTACTCATATCTTTCTACATTCTTTGGGTCAGAATAGAATTCTGCGCAAGATTTAAGCAATGTGCGGCAGAGAGCTTCTACTTGATGTTTTGGAATTTGGTTAAAATCAATCTTTGGCTGATCATTGTTCATAGTGACACCACCTTACACAGACTTCATCACATCCAGCAAGCGTTAAAAGTGGTCAGCTAAAAAAGCAAAGCTCCAATATACGGAATTACCTGAAAATTCGTTGAAGTGATTCAACAATTATATCGACATCATTTTCAGAATTGTTTCTTCCAAACGACAATCGTATAGTTCCCTTTGCAAGCTCCGGCCTCAGTCCAATAGCCTGTAATACATGAGATATCTGAGTTTCTTTGCTATCACAAGCAGAGCCGGTAGAAACACAAATTCCCATTAAATCTAATCGGTGCAAAAGGGCTTCGCCGCTATAGCCAGGGAAGGAAAGGCTTAGATTTCCGGGAATATGCACCTCGCTCCCATTTCGGGAGAATCGTATATTTGCATTATATAACCCTACAAGCAATCTGTTTTCCAGCAAAGCTAAATGTGACGCTGTATCTTTCATTGCAGCCACATTCTTTTTTAGTGCAGTGGCCATACCAACTATCGATGCAACATTCTCCGTTCCGGCTCTCATGTGGTGTTCCTGGCCACCTCCGCTTGCGTATGGCATCAGTGGCGTCCCTTTTCGAACATACAGGAAACCTATCCCTTTTGGGCCATTAAACTTATGAGCAGAAGCGGAAAGCATATCTACCCCAAGCAAATTCACATCTATTTCAATATGTCCAACTGCCTGAACAGCGTCTGTATGAAATATGGCACCATAGGAATGTGCAATAGCAGCTAAAGCAGAAATATCCTGAATAGAGCCAATCTCGTTGTTTGCTGTCATGATGGACACCAATCGAGTGTCAGAATTGATATATTCTGACAGAGTTCCGACATTCACTGTGCCAGTACAATCAACAGGGAGATAGGATACAGGATGCCCCATACTTTCTATATCAGTACACGGACGCAGAATTGCATGATGTTCAATGACTGAAGTTATGAAAGCGTGTTTGGTAGAGCTCGAAAATGCGGTTCCTTTTATGGCCCAGTTGTTACTCTCTGTACCACCCGAGGTGAAAAATATTTCTTCGGGTTCAGCGCCGATGCATTGAGCAATTGTTTCTCTCGAGTTCTTCAGTGCTTCTTTCGCCGTTCTCGCAAATGAGTAGGGTTGTGAAGCATTACCATACTCTCCTAAAAGATATGGCTTCATTGCCTCAAAAGCATCCATATCCAATTGTGTTGTAGCTGCATTGTCAGCATAAATGAATCGCTTCACAATCCCACCTCACTCAAACAATTTACATCCTTCTTCTTTGAACTCCTCAATTTTCTCAAGGAGCTCCTCGACAGTACATCCCAGATACTCAGCAAGGCAATCCATACAGTAGAAATTCTCTATATCTTCACCCAAAAGTTTTTTGTTGATGCCAACGGTATTTTTGCTGAGGTTCTTTTGTCCACAAATAATGCAATCAGTTCTCATATGAAATCTCCTTCAGCGAGAAGGAAGGCACATCCTTACCCTTGAACTCTACATCAAGAATCCCAAGTTGCCGTTTAATGATTTTCCGCATACGAACAGCAGGCCGGAGGCAATACTGCTGGAACCTCTTGGGGTTGATATCCTGTGCGCTCCGCACATTCGGGAACAAAAGCTTCAGATATGCTGTAGCAATCCGCTTTACGGCTTCTGTGTCACGAGTGTCTGCCCTATCCGGAACATCAACGATTTGATCTACGATGGCTCTGTAACTGACATCATTGCGGAGCTCATGCAGAATCGTGCAGAAGTATTCGGAGTTTAGTGCCCAGCCAGAAAGCTTCAAGTCATCATTCATTCTCGGTATATCCCAGCCCTTGATAAAGCCATGGATTCGGTCTACCAATGCACTTTCTTGGAATAAAGAGGGGAGCTCAGAGAACATATTCTGATACTCATCCATATTATCCTGTGCGATGTTTCCCAAAAAGATTATGCCCGCATCAGATTTTCCCTCATAGCCACCAATGTTAAACTGCCCATACTCCATATATCCCTGCATGATGGATCGCATTTCATTCACATCGCCGAACTGCACCAACTTTACCTCATCGATTGCAATAAAGTCATGTCCGGTAACAAAGCCGGGAGTCTTCCGAGCGGTATCATAAAACATTTTTGCCCGAGTTACCTTTCCGCCATCTGTTAGAAGACCATATTTACTCACATGACCAAACACATAGGACTTACCAGTTCCTTTCGGAGCCAGCTCAATTAGATTAAGACGCTTTTCGACAAAAGGCAGGATGCGAGTTAGCATCGAAAGTTTTTGTTCTTCACTTTCGTATCCACCGGCATTGTAGTCAATTGCACCCAACAGTACATCTATCCATTCGGAAGTTGTAAATTCATTTCGCACATCCTTATAGTAATCAAGATCGATGGTATAAGGGCAGAAATTTGTAAACCCCGTAAGACGAATTTTCCCTGGAATTTTAGGCTTTACAGTGTCATCAGGAGGACGATAGCCAAGTTCGACTACGCCCCAAACCTCTTGCCCGCTGACCAGTTCTCCACGGTATTGGTCCCATACGGACACATCAATCATGGTTTCCTTGTTTGTTAACCCAAAGTCGGGCAACGAAAATGTTATTTCTCCTGTTTTGATGCTAATATCCACAGAAATTTTCGTGAGAATTTTGACACGCTCATTGTCGTTAATGATTCTATCTTTAATCCTGATCCATTCTTCTTTATTTGGAAGATAGGTGTGGATGAAATCCGTGAGCTCGTCTATATCCAGATTCCCTTCATCATCTGCAAACTTTTTAAGCAGCCAGTCTCTCAAAAACGATGGCAAGCCCAACGCAGAAAAGAAGTTGCTTTTCTTCAAATCCTTGTAGACAACCATTTCATCGAAACAATCTCTAAGTTTTTCTGTCACGAGTATCCCTCCTTACAGAATGTTCTTTTCGCTGCCGCTTTCCTTCTTTACTCTCAGAGGCAGGGCAGTGGCCACAGGCATTCCACCAGCAAATACATCTACGCTGTATGTTTTGGCACGGCGAATTTCGGCCATCTCCTCTACAACATAGAAATTATCATCAATCGGATTCGCTTCATAGACATGACCATCTATTACAACGCTGACATCTACCAACTTTTCTGTGGCAAATATTTTAATTGCAGCTTTCTTACGGAAGCTGACGGTGATTTCGGGGATGCCGACAAACAGCGCCGTCGAATCAACCGGCATTATCTTTACTTCAATGGCAGCGTTAAGATACGAAATCTCAATAATTGGAACAGCGATTTCCTCCAATGTTGCGCCACCATGAACCTCAACATTAGCTTTCCGGCTTCCCTTGAAACGGTCATAATTGGCAAGCGCCCAAAAATCTTCCGCATCAGTAGCACTGTCTGGTCTTTCATTGACCTCGCTTTTAGGGCAGCATCTTCCAGAGTGCTTTCCGCTTGATTCCATTTCCCACAGATTTTCAGTCTCATGAATGACTGCAAGTCTACTGGCACCATGGTCTGCAATTAAGATGGCCTTTTGGTAGTCCCCGCTTGCGAGGTTTGTTTTGATTTTCTTTAGAAGCTCATCAATCAGCTCCAGTTCACGAATCAAATGAATCGGGAGCTTTCTATCCTCACGACTATAATCATATCCTTCTTCACCGTGATGCTTGATTTTATCTATTTTGTCAACGGTAATAATCGGGAACCGTTCTGTGGATAACACATCCCAAAATTCCTTATTTCTGCTCGTGATGGATGGAAGCTCGCATCTGCATACTGTGATTTTCGCCATCAACTCAAGGGCGTGACATCTGGACATAATGTAGCCAAGATATTCAACGCCCATTGCGTCAGTGAAATAGGCCTGAGCGTTTGTTACATCAATTTTCTCGATCACAGAACTCCGGGGTGGAAGAATGATATTGTAATCTCTATCGACTGACTGTTTCTCAACGACCTCCATGAAGTTCGGGAAAATCTTGTTGACAACCTTTTGATATTTGTACTCTTGGAAATAACTGTCAAGCAATTCGTTTTTGAAACGGTATGGTGTCAGGTAAGCACGAAGGTCAGGATAGATGCGCTCCAATATACTAAAAAGTTCAGCTCTTTCAAAGTCTTCACTGTACCTATCCAGCAACTTGAAAATAAGCTCTTTTTCCTGAATGGTATTGTCTGTTAGATAGTAGAGCGCATACTTTCCCTTGCTCTGGACAATCTTGCAGAAATTATTAACTTCATCGAGCGGGTTACCAATGGCATTCAAATGTGCTTTTCTGCGTTCATATATAGACGCAAATATGCTATCTGTTGGCTCGACTTCTAAAATAGTGCGATACAAATTGTGAACGAGCCCAGCCGGGGAAGAAGCTGCCTCTATTGCTTTGTTTAAGTACGAGTCGTTGCCCGCATGGAACAGTTTGAGCCCAATAAAGTACAACCAAAGCCATTTTTTATCTGCACTATTCTGCTGGTAGGTAGAGATAACAATATCCAGATTGTAAATACCCCCTATTTTTGCAGAAATGAGCTGTTGCCACGAAGGGTATTCTTGAAATTCTGCCAGGGCATACTGCCATTCTTCTTTGCTGCCATAACCTTCTGCCAATCCAGCTGTCATTCCATCCAGGTGGCACAAAACCTCGTAAGGATTCTTCAGGTCTGAGATTGCATAGAGAGAAAATGGGTAACTGTCCTTGCTTTTGCGGGTTTCGATGTATAGCACTTCTGCGGTGGTTGATTCCACCTCTTTAGCTATACCTCGAAGCCCTTTTACCGCCGGACTTGTGCCCGTGAGTTTGATGCCTTCTTCAGTAAAAACAAGTCTTGGCCGAACAGATCGTACTCCATCCAAAATACAAACTCTGCTATCCACACGCCGGTCGTTTTTGATAAGGGTGCGCAGATATTCGGCACATTGAAAGGTGAAAATTACCGCATGACCGGCAATACTCATAGATAGAAGTTCTTTTAATTCTTGCACCAATGCCTTTTCGCCTTTTAGCATGAAGAAACTCGAAATTTCACTAACAAAAAAGCTACTGTTTTCGTTGGCAAGGCGCTCGAGAATGTTCGGGATTATAGGAAATTCGTCTGCTTTACAAAACTCCGTGTCGGAAGCACACAAAAAGACATTCTGGGGCAATTTGTAATGGAGCATGATAGCGTCCAAATCTGCCTTGTTTTGAACATCGACAATAAGAGGTTCGACATTATCCTTCTTCAGATAACGGTCAATTTTTTTAATGACTTCTTGGATGGTCATTTTGCACCTCCTTAATTCCCTTTGATGATCTCCATGCCAACAACCATGTTATCCCGAATGAGGTCTTTTAGATACTTCTTCACATCAGCAATATCCATTTCATCAATTTTGGCAAGAGCACGGTCACAACCGCCCTGATTGTATTTTGCTTCCGCCATCTGGCGAAGCTTCTTCTCAATTTCAGGAAGGCCAAACCAATCAAACGGCTCTGCTGTGATGTGAGAGTCAAGATAATCTTTCACTTCCTGAATATCCGTCAGCATGACGGAATAGCTTCCAATAATGCTGCTCTGGAACGCTTTATCCAAAGCTGCGGCATCATCCAGCAAGTCAAAGAATTTTGCAGAAGCAAAGTACTCCATTGCACGGTCAATTGACTGCTCATCGGCCTTTGGACGATTGACAGCACCAAATGCGGCTTTTGCCTTCGCCACCTCACTGTCTGGAACAAGACACAAAATGGGCATTTTGTGTTTTTTCGACCAATCCCGGGGAGACTCTGTTCGAGTTTTCTCTCTCCACAGCTTCTTTAACTGCGTATTTTTCTGTCCCTCTTTGTAGGCGGCAACTTTAGCCTCGACCTGGTTCAAATAGTCCGCTTTTTCGTAGGTGAACGAGCCAGCGGGCATTATGGAAAATACTTCCTTAATTTCATCGTCCGACAGATCATCAAGATAGTATCCGCATACACGCTTAAACAAATCAACCTGGTTATTATAGAAATTGCGGAATGTGCTTTCATTAGCCTGAACGAGTTCCAAGAAGGTTTGCTTTTGGGAATCCAACAGAGTTCCGGCTTTTTTCAGGGTATAGAGCATCCCGAGAAATGGTCCCAACTCATCGAGATAGCTTTTTGCGGCCGCATAGGAGATGCGAATATACCCACACTTGTCACACCATTCCCGTATGGTCGCATCATAAGAGATGCTTTTAGAGATAATCTTATTACTCTCTACAATGATTTGATACTCCAGAATAACCTCACGGATTTTCTGTTGTGCGGTTTCGACATTCCACACCCAGTTTGCTGCATCTGCATCAAACTTTTTGCGAAGGACATTGATGTATTGACCTCCATCGCCGACCATTTGAGCAAGGGAAACAAGAGTACCATTTTCAAAAGTTTCAAGGTAGGCAGCCATGCCTTGGGTACACTTCTCTTTGGTCAAAATGCTTTGCAAATCATTTGCAGCATTTCCGTTGGTGAGGGCAAGATTCCCGATTGCCATGGCAATATCGCTGTCAGTCGTCCCGGCTCCCATGTTATTACTGTTGGCAATCCCGCAGAAAGAATCGATGATTTCAGACAGCACAGCGTTTTCTGTTTGAAGCGTCTCTTTCTCAAGAATGTACTTCAAAGTCCAAATCGGGAACGAAAACTCCTTCATCTTACTGCGGATGCGTTCTCTTGTGTTCGGAACAGAGGTACACATATTGAGCGGAATACCAAATGCTACAGAAGTGATTTCATTGAAAGCCTTCTCTGCAGGGGTCATCGCAACAATATACTTGTCCTTGTAACGAGGATTTGGTGTAATTTCGAGACGAATGACCTCATCAATCATTTCCTTGAGCTTGTTGACATTCAAAACATCGTTGGTGAGTCCATCGCTCCAGCTATATGTCCCGGAAGCGTACTCTTTAAGCACAAAGCCCAGAATAAATGCAGACAGATTACAGGGCATAAAACCGTAGGGTGCAGCCTTGAAAACATCATAAATTTTCTTAATTGATACACGGCCACCGCCGTTCTGGAAGCCATCATTTATGATTCCATCAACGCAAACCTTGATTTTAGAAATCAAAAGATGTGGGTTGGAAATCCAGTATTCAGGCACCTTCCATGCGCCATCAAGAGCAGTTTCCAACTTTGTGGTAGGATTGCCAGACTGGAAGGTTCCGGCAGTTTTCTCGTTGAAAGCACACTCAACGCCTTGCTTCAGACTGCTCGGTGTATACATAGTGGGGATTACATTGTAAGAACCCTCAAGACAGGACACAAATTTTTTCTTGTTGATTTCTGCGAGAAGTCCGTATAGAGCGTCCAGCGTAGTAGCCCGCTCACCATCCAGCTTATCGGCGGTGTGAACCATGAACTCACCAGCAACAATGCGGGTTTTCCATTTTTTCAAAGAATCCTTCGCATTGTTGGCGTATTGAGTTGCCAATGTATTATCCTTGCCCTGCTGGGACATAGACAGTGCCATATCGTGACGGTAAACGCCATAGCCATCCGCTCCGAACGGGGTTCGGCTAGCATCAATGAAAATCATGTTGTAGGTTCCAGTAGAAAGGGCATCATGGATTTTCTTGCCCAGGACAACGCTTTCGGCATCATCTTTTGCGAAACATACTACGGCAACAATCTTGTTTTCATACTTTTCTTCCGTGTTGCGAAGTTGCTTGATCGTAGAATCGAAGTCGGAAGCAGAAACAAAGCGTAGCTCATAGCGGAGCTTCAGGGCTCCTCCAAGGCTAATAGCGTCAACGATTCGAGTTTTATCAGCGAGTTCCTCCGTAATAAAAGCAGAAGTGCTTTTTCGGTCAATTTGCTCCTCAAAAGGCGTTACATCAATTTCATCCTCATGGTTGTAGGCTGCATACTGGGATTTTCCGCCGCCGAGGGACTTGGAGAACAGCACTTTCTCTCGGACAAGCTGCTCAGCACATCTCGCTGCGGAGCCTTCCATGTCGGTCCCTTCAAACGCATTGTCGAGATTTTTTTCATTGGGAATAAACAGTTCAACAGAGTCGCCGGCGTATTGGGAAATTGCCTGCAACAGAAGAACCGTCTTCAAAATTCGTTTTTGGTCAGAATCAAGTCGCTGATTTCCGGCACGGTTATAGTAGTCGAGAATGGAGCGAATATCATGAGCCAGATATTCTTTGCCTTTGTCATAGAAGAATTCCCAAAGCATATCAACAGAGAGTAGCGGGTTATCATCCTCCGGCCCGAAATTGTCAATAAACCATTGGAAGCCCTTAATTTCATCGCCACGGTCATTCTTGATAAAGTCAAACATACTGCGCTGGTTGGAATCAAACACAGAGGAGATATGTTTCAAGAGCAGGGCGGCATAAGGGTGTATCGGGAGGATATCCACCATCTCTTTGTCTGTAATGCGGGCCACCGACTTTACCAACTTGCGGGATTCCTGCGTCCTGTCGGTAAGGTCTCCGAGGGCAAGCTCCCAATCTTCGAGCACGGCTTCATCCTTGTTTTTCTCCATAGCTGCCCCCATGAGCTGAAATGCGATATTTTCAGGCAGACTGATTAAGCTGTGCGGACTGACAAAGCGTCCGTTCAGCTTAATGAAGTCTTGGTCACGCTCATGGAATAAACCTTGGGTAACATGGGTGACCAGCACGAAATAGAAGGGATCGGTTTCGCTGATTTCACAAAGCTCCTGGAATCCGGTGAGATTGCGGGCATTGTTGTAAAAGTATTCAGTAAACTCATCCCACATAAAGACAATAGCTTTCAAGCTGTTTGCCTGAATCACTTCACGAATCCAGTTGCTCAAATCGGTCACACTCAACGAGAGAGCTTTCACCTGACGCTCATCGGCTACCTTAAAGATGTTGTCCATAACCTTTGCTAGCGCATCGCCAGAAAAAGTGCGTAGTTTTTCAATTACAGTATCGGCATCATCTCCACCGAACAGGTTAGAGTATGTACCCGTAATCAAGCCGTTGAAATAATTTTTGTTGTCCTTGTCGGAAAGCCATGTGATAGTGGCCTCTTTTAGTGCGTTTCCGCCCTTGTTTTCAATTCCGGCATCGACAAGTGCTTTTTCTATGCTCTCCTGGATAGCAAAAACAAGGTTGTGGTCGCTGCGAATGGTAGCAGAGCCGTAGCGATGGACTGTCAAAATGCGACCACTGGATTTCACAGCCTGGAAGCGGTTGCACAGATCATTATCCAACTTGTGCCTTTGGAAGTATTCACGAGTTTCTTCCTCACTGGAATCCAGTAACTTCTTCAGAGTATGGACAGCGTGAGATTTGCCTGTACCGTAGGCTCCCTCCACCCACAGGCAGAGTTTCTGCTTACGCTCAAGGACACTGATTGTGTTCTTCAGAAGTTTCACAAAGGTCTCGTGGGGGAAGAATTTTTTCCACACTTCTGGGTTCTTTGTAATGACCGCTTCATTTACGGCAGGAAAATAATCTGGGTCAATATCGAAATAATGACGGTATTTTTCCAACATTGGCATTGTTTCTTCCTCCTTAGAACAGACTCAGCACATCCTGGGATGTCTTTTCGCTGTTGAGTGTGATATTATCCAGATCAAGCGTAAAGCTGGCATTGATAAAGTCTGGATAGTTGATGGTCAGACCATTCAGAATCTTTTCCATCTGATTGCGATCCAGTCCGAAAATCTCAGTAGGGCTGATACCGTCACTATCAATGTCGTGATTCAAGAGCCGGGACAGGGTAAACTGGTAATAATCGCCACAGGTCTTGGCAAATTTGTATAAGCTGTAAAGGATGACAAGCGGATTCGGATTTTGCCAGGGCATTCTCATGATAGAAATCATGCTTTTTTTAATTTCTCCGTTTTTGTTTTCCTTGGATTCAATTTCAGGGATACCAAAACCAATTTCTTTGAATGCTCCGTTTGTATCCAATATTGTTTTGAAGCCATTCCAGAATTCTCCTCTGGCCTTTTTACCGCCATCTTTCTTGCTGCTATCTTCTCCCATATCAAGCAGCAGATTCGATTCAATGTATCTGTGGGAAAAAGGAATGTTTCGGATATACCATCCAAAAGCGGGAGTATAAGCAAGATTGCACAGAATAAGCGCCCATGTATATGCTGCTTCCATATCTTGGTTCTGAATAAACATTCCAAAAGCAGTCAATTTTTTGCTGGCAGTCATACCCGCATCGTTCATCATGCCAAACATAACATCTGTTTTACGATTTCCAGGTTCAAATGACTGGTCTTTCAAAAATTCCTTAATCCACATTGCATCGACGCCAACGCTCAAATAGCGATTGATTCCTTTTAACGACTTCATAGCCTTACTTCCTTTCACTGAGTTATAATAAAGGCAACCACTTAAGATTTTCAAGCAAGCACGACAGCGTACGCAGGTATCTAAAATGGTTAGTTCTCCATCCTTCATTTGAATATTCCTGCTTGGGCACTCTGCAACACAAGTCATGCATTGGATACAGTACTGTGTTTTCGCAAGGATACTTTTAAAGTAATAAACAAACTCTATCGAGTTCTTTGTTCTTCCTGATGTCTCTATTTCAAAGATGGTTTTATCGCCATTGGTATGCAAAACGCACTTCCGAACAACGCCATCGTATTCAAGATGATATTCGCTTTCGGAACATTCATGGATGTCTCCTAAAGTCTTATACCATATTTTCCATTCAGGTCTGAGGTTTTTAGCGGTAAACTTTAAAAGGCCCTTTTCTTCATCAAATTCAAACAACTCTTCCTGAGAAAATTTAAGTTCTCTACCACTTAACCGAGTTTTCCATCCACCACTTTCAAGAAAACGAGCCGCATTATCTCCGGATAAGTCTTTTTGACTGTTTCCAATAATCTTATTGCAAAAGAAATCAACCGTCTCTGGGAAGCATTGTTTCTTAATGTACTCATGCTTTTCAGATGAATTCGGGCACATGATGCATCCGACACGATTGAAACCATATTTATAGGCCGTATTTATTGGCAGTTCTTGTGAATAGATATAGAGAAATACTTCTGCGGACGACCATTCAAGCAGAGGATGAAAACTATGCTGTCCTGGCATTTTCTTTCCTAAGCTTAATTCATCATATTCTGCACGGGATGCACTCTCGTCTCCACGAACACCAGTTATCATCATGGAATGAATCCGGTTGATATTATGAATTTCGCACAGTTTATTTATGACTGGAGCAGTCTTATGCACAGTGCAGCACCATCTTAAACGGCGGGCTGGCGGGCCGAAGAAATCCCACGAATCCGAAGCCGACATAGTGGCCTTGGCGGTGAAGAAAGCGATGTCTCGCTCTTGGCAAAAGCTCTCAATTTGAGCAACAAGGCTTTTAGTTGTGGGAAACTCCATATCGGTGTCGCCAAAGAGAACTTCAAACTTATTGTGCGGCAAAGCTCGCTGCACCAGATCGAGGGCTACTACACTATCCTTACCACCACTGAACGCCACATAGAAGACATCGACTCGGTCCATGTATTCTACATAAGTATTGTATATTTTTTTAATTGTTTCTGCGGCCAGTTTCTCCAACAGATCCCGGTTCTTTTCAACCATTGCAGGGATGTCAACAAAGCGGAGAGGTTGTCCATTTGGTTCTGGGTCATCCAAAATGACGATTTCAGGTGCCGTGTAAAGACTCCCGCCTTTTGTCTTGGCAACCTGCCGGCCCCGGTAGAAATAATTGTTGGCCTCTGCCCACATATATGGGTAGGAGTCATTCTTTGCATAATTCCAATACCGGTCAAATCCCAGAATATCCAGTTCTTTATAATACACCGGACGGGGTTCCTTGCTAAAGGAAAGTGGGGAACTGTTTAGCAGCAATCCGCCCGTCTCGGCATCCCAAGTGTATGAGTACATATTAGTCGGTGTCCTTCCTTTGCCTTTGTGCGTTCGCCTTGATAATGAGCGATTCTATTTCTGAGTATCTACGGCGGGCAAGATACCCTTTGTCACTCAAAAATTGAAGCACGGGGGCTTTTTTCATCTCTATTTGATTGTTTGCCAATAAGTCAACGATTAAGTCATCGAAGCTGTCAATGCCTGCAGAACGCTTGACGATTGCGCCAGCACATTCGGTCCCATTAAAGCTGCTGTGCAGAAGCATATATTTTTGACTGTAGCTCGCCACATAATGCTCCAACAAGAAGATGTTCCAAGGGAATCCTACATAGGGAAATGCGCCGAAGTTTGTCGCTTCCAGCAGAGGAATATACTTTCCCATGCAGATACGATCCAAAGCCTCATCCATTGCTTCAACGGGAAAATGAGCGGCAGTTTTTGCTACAAACTGATCTCGGCTGATTCGCAGGCTATTTTCGTAAATCGCCTCAAAATATATGGGAGTTGCGAGGTTATTTGCCAAACTCTGAAGCTCGGACAGCGTGAAAGTATCATGACTTCTCGCATATTTTGCAAACACATCTGCCATCGAAAGTTCCTGCCCCGAGCGGCTGATAATATTTCCCTTGAATGAAAATTTATCGCCTAATTTTGCCTTTAGCGCATCCCGGAATCCATACATAGAGAGGGTGTGATTCTCATCTATGATATAGGGATATTTCGCACGGATTGCGTCATAGAGTTCATTGCCGCCAATAAAATCTTTCTCGTCAATGGTTCTCTGGATAATTTCGGCAATTCCGTCCAGTTCTTCATCGGACAAATGGACGATACTTTCGTGAAAGTATTCGCTGCGGCCGTTGTTGACGAATTCAACATTGCTGGCAAGAATAAACTTTATCTTACTTTGTGGGAGATGCGGCAGAGCAGCGAAAAGCTCATCATAAGTCGCCGGTCTTCCATAGTCTTGCAAGCAAGAACGAACTTCAGATAGCGGGTCCATGCTGACATCTGGCGTCTTCGATATAAAACTTCTGTTGATGAAGAATCTGCCGTCTCCTATAAAAGTCAGGTACGACTTCAGCATATCAGCATCGTGGATATGGTAGTCCAAGAACGCATCGGAAAATTCGGCAAAAATCGCTTGATAGTAGATAGCGGATTTACCGTCCGCAAAGGCGGTCTCGATGTAATTTAGCAATTCGTCCTTTAGCTCTTCGCTCAACATGACATCCGGGAGAAATGCTTTTCCCTCGTAAATAATGCAGAGCTGCTTGATTTTTTTGCTAATGTCATCATCAGGATCAGTTAGCTCTCTATCATGGGTTGCCGTGTAATACCTCTTGAATTTGCGTATCTCAAGAGGCGAATCCATGCGGAATCCCTTTTTGAAGTATTGCCTAAGAACCTCCTCATAGCCTTCATCTCTGTAGGTTTCTGCCGGTTCTGAATCGTCCTTTGCAGGTGCAGTCCAAGTCAGGTCTGAGCCAATAAATCCGAGAAATTTCTGTATGGCTGCACGGAAACGGTTGTGCTGCCTTGCATTGTAGGAAAGAAAATCCGCATTGCTTAAGAGTAACTGAATTGTCTCCTGTGCCGTTTGTTTATCTATTGCGTAAAGCTGCCAGGAGGCCAGTTGGTGTTCTTGGGCAAATGCCTCACAATTGTTTATCGCAGAAGCATAGCTCCGACAGGTGGCATCAGCCATGTTCAGTGTTTCAGATAGATAGCGAGAGAAGCTTCTGTTATTTATCTCACAAATCGCATCGTTTTCAAACGACTTTCTCTGATGGACTTGTTCAAAAGTTTCCTTCTCTTTTTTTCTATATTCGATAACAATATTTTCGCAATCCACATTACACAAGTCCAAGACATAGCGAATTTTTGTCGCAATATCGTTTGCACTCAAATTGGTTTCCAGCATATATGCGGTTCCCGGTATAGGTTTGGGAGCAATCATAAAACTGTAATTATCATCACTCGCAAGTTCGATTCGGCCAGATTTTTGCGAAAAAGACATTCCCGGCTTGAATATGTGCGGATAATCTTCCATCACAGAAGCCATCACAGCAACATAGAGAGCTGTCCACGAATCGCCACACGCTTTTCTCTCACCAAAGTAACTGAACCGCTCTGGCTTAGTGTATGCCAAGTTAAAGTCCGCATGAAAATCAATTTCAAAAGTTGTGTCCTGACTATGTGAACTCTCCGTATTGGAGGTATCTGATTCGATTGCAGGAGTGTTTTCTGAAAAGATGTAGGAATCTCCAATATTTGATACCCAGCTCACATTATCGAGAATCTCCTCAACAATAGCGGGACGAGCAGTATGGTTAATAGCCTCACATATCTCTCGAATTGTGACTCGCTGACTTTCGGGAGAGGCTTTCAGTGCATTATAGATTTGATTATATACAGCAGGGTGTTTTTGCAATAACCTTTCGTCTTGCTCGGTTTTTGTGTATGCAGTAATAGGAGATTCTGCCTCGGCCATCTCTACATCGGGAGGACTTTGATTCGACATTTCATGATCGATGGTACTACGATCTTCAACGGCCTTTCCATCAGTAATGCGATCGCAAAGACCTTCTTTTATGTAGTTATAATAATGCCGACCCGCATCAACAATCTTATTTATTTGCCGTCTACGGGTTATTCTGAAAATTTTGTTCTGTTCAATGGTGCGTTGCACCTTTTTAATGGTTTCAAAATCTGTTGTTTCGAACAGTGGATTCTGTAGGACTTTTATTTTCAGACAAAAAGTTTCTATTTCAGAATAACATCTATAAAGCTCCGAAAGCTGTGCAGGAGACACTCGTTCAGCAAGATACCGCATAAAGTCGTCTTCAACGGTTTTTTTATTGCTTATCATTGCCCTTGCCTCCTTCAGTAATTTTTGGTACTCATCATAGGATTCGTGATACAAACCTGCAATATTTGCAAAAAGTTTGGTGGCTGGTTTGAAAACTGTGCGACCGAGATACGCTGATTCCATGCTTTTCATTTGAAATGAAATACCATTTGTATTGCGATACACTTCATCAACTTCCATGCCTCGATGAAGTGCCATTGCCCTTAAGTCACGAGATACTGCCTTAATTGCGTCCGAGCGTGTGAGTTCGCCTTTCATAGAGGTAAGAAGCCCTTCTAATAGGATGGCTGCTTCATATTTATCCCAAGACGGTTGCCTCTCTACCATATATAACTACTCCCTTGAAGATGTTCGGATTTCATAGTTGCATTGCTTTATTTTGGCTCTTTTACATATTCCATAATATCACCAAAATCACAATCGAGGGTCTCACATATACGACCTAAAATAGCGAGATTTACCGCTTCATCTCGCCTTAGCTTTGTCATCGTATTCGGCGCAATATCTGCGGCCTTTCTCAAATCCGCTTTACTCATTCTCTTGTCTACAAGCAACTTCCACATACGGTTATAAGATAAAGCCATGCATTCTCTCCTTCTTTCAAGCAGCAAATGTATTTTGTAAGGCGATTCTCAAAATGCATAATACGACATTTTAATTTATATTCTACCACTAATGTCTGACTCTTTTCAAGAGATTCTCGCAATTTTATGCGAATTCAGGGCGACTATTTGAGATGAGTTGCAAAATTGTTGAGTGATGTGGAATCATCTTTTTCACATGGTCAAAAGAGCGGGCTGACAGCTTGTAGATGTGTAATCATTACACTGTTTGCACATTATTGTATTAAATGTACTGAGTACATTTTGAGTACACTATTTGCGAGACACAGAAATACACCGGCGAATATGGAGAAAAATATACCGAATTGTAGCGTGAACGCTATATAAAATATGTATATCTCAAAACCTTACCTTGAGTGGGAATGATGCCAAAAACGGCGGAAACCCCATGAATACAGGCTCTTTGAATTGTTACTTGGCCGCTTGCTACTGGATTAATGCTATTCGTGTCCGCCCGGTATTCAAGAGAAGAATCGCAAAGGGTAAGCAAAAAACCGCCCTGCTGAATTTGTCGTTCAGCAGGGCGGTTTTTTGCTTGTCTTTTTCTATTCCATCTTAGTCTGACACTCGCTGCACTCTCTGTCGTGAAGTGAAATAACTCCGCCGCAACTTGGACAGGTATATCTTTTATGCTGCTGCTCCATAAAGGCGGCAAGGCCATGCTCCTTCACAAAAAGGCTGTTTTGCGCAAGGCTTGCGCTGTAACGTTGGTTATAGCTCTTTTCTAAGTTTTTAATCAGCTTGCAGGGGAAAGAACCACACTCAAAGCAATAGGTCAAGTTCTTTTCCCGTATGCAGTCTTTTATCTTGCACTTGCGGCAATGCTCCGGCTTGCCACCGTCACCCGGTAAACACCCAGCGCAGGGCTTTTTCACATAGCAGTGCTTATAGCAGACCATGCAATTCATTCCACAAGGGGCAAAGAAAGCGGTGTCAATCGCTGTAGGCATTTTCATGGCTTCGCCTCCCCTTTACGCCATTGAAAAGCAGGCTCACACTTTCCACAATCGTCGCAGGTGACCGGCCAGTTGAGTTTCCATTCAAAGTATTCGTCCCTGATGATCTTCCCGGCGTGAAGTCCCTGCTGGCGCTGCAGCCACTCGCGCATGAACTTGCCCACAAGGCCGTACTGAAAGTAAATCCTCACGGGGGCATGGGCGGGCCAATCGTCGTTGGCGTTATATCGGGCGGCGGTGTCATTGGAGCCCCCAGTCTTGCCAGGATTGCGGACAAACTGAAACAGACGGATAGCGCCGGGGGTATCCTCGTCCAGCCAGAAGAATGTCCGCATGAAGTCCTCGGCGCAACCGGGCTGAACCGTGTAAAAGTTCTGGCGGTCTACCCGCAGCACCTCTGCGATCTTATCCAACAGTTCCTTTTTGGGAACTCGATAATTCGTTTCATACTGGGCGATCCGGTTGCCCGCTCCCTTTTCGTCAAAGCCGGTCGCCACGCCCAGTTCCTTTTGCGTCTTACCCGGAAAGGTGCGGATTTTCTTTATTTTATCGCCATCTGTCATACATTCCACCGCCTTTAAAAATAGTATGGCGCAAAAAAGCGAAATAAGCAAGATGAATATTAACAAATTTGTGAATAGCAATTGAGGAGATGCTGAACATGAAAAAGGAACTGTTTATGCGGAGGAGGAGGTCGCCCAGGAGTTGGGTATCTCTAAACCCTAATAAATTATTATAACTCTCGTCCATCTGGTCGCCGCAAGGCATTGACCGCAGACTAAGCTGGAGTTCTCTGATTTCGGCAATCAGCCCCTCTTTTTCCTCTCTTTTTTCCCGGCATACATCTAACTTTTTCTTGAACGTCGGATTGAGTTTGCGGCGGTTTCCGCAGTTAAAACCGTCTGCGTATTCCGTCATATTGCCGGAAACTCTGGCTTATGGTATAATGACCGCAAGCGGTCATTATATGCTTATTTCACGATTATACCATAGCGGCCGCTAAAGCGGAGGTTTTGCTGAATTTCTGCCTGCCGCTATGGTATAATGACCGTGATAAATCTTGTTTTCGGGAGGCACATAACTATGAAAAGCATGATTGCATACTGCGGACTGGACTGTGAAAAATGCGATGCATACCTTGCAACAATCAATGATGATCAGGTATTGCGTGAGAAAACTGCGAAACTATGGGCTGAGTTAAATAATGCCCCTATATTGCCTGAACATATTAACTGTGAAGGTTGTCGTATTGACGGGATGAAAACTGTATTCTGTGATAGTCTCTGCGCCATTCGCCAGTGCGCATTGAGAAAAGGTGTGGCTACATGTGGAGATTGTCCCGATGTAGCTAAATGTGAGACCGTAGCGGTGATTATCGGAAACAATCCAGAAGCACGAAAAAACTTGGGTTTGTGAGGTGAAAGAAAATGAAACTAAATTCTCCCATGCTGGTTGTAAGCGACATGGATAAGTCGGTCAAGTTTTATAAAAAGGTTCTTGGCCTTGATGTAATTATGGATTTTGGAGCCAATAAAACTTTAACAGGCGGACTGGCGTTGCAGACTTTAGAAACATATAAGGAATTTATCGGTACGGATGATATTTCTTTCGGTGGCAACAGCTATGAGATATACTTTGAAGAAGATGACTTTGATTCCTTTGCAAAAAAGCTGAATGAATGTGTCGTTCAGTATATTCACCCAGTCAAAGAGCATAGCTGGGGACAGCGTGTAGTACGCTTTTATGACCCTGATAAGCACATTATCGAGGTTGGAGAGAATATGGAAGCAGTCTGTAAGCGGTTTTTGAATGATGGGATGACGCCAGAGCAAATTGCACAGCGTATGGATGTACCAATGGAGTATGTATATACTTGTATACGATAAATTCCAATTTGTCGTGTTATGCTGTTTGCTTTTCATGGCGGAATTACTTATAATACCTTATAGGCAGGATAATATGGATAATTCAAATAATCAAAGGAGCCACGAATACGACAGAAAGTATTTCCTAAACGAAACTGATTAGCCTCTGTCGAGTGGAAATGATTTCTTGAGGCTGAAAAAGCCCCGGAATTACTGTTTTTTGGGCCAACCCCAAATTTTGTGTAAACTTCCGATGTGCTGTAGAATAAAAGCACCACATCGGAGGTTTTTTATTATGGCCAGAAAGAATCGCAGTCCCGAAGAAAATGAGCGCAGAGCAAAAATCCGTGAGCTGCTGCAGGCAAGCAGCATGGATGACGAACTTGGCTCCAGCAAGTATGATTACAAGAACAAAGACACCGACAACAGCCGGAACGGGCATAGCAGCAAGATGCTTGCGCACCAGCTTTGGCGATGTGAAGGTTCTCGTTCCGCGAGATCGAAAAGGTGAATTTGAGCCGCAGCTCTTGAAGAAAAACCAGACCAGCATCAGTCAGGATATCGAAGAAAAGATCCTGTCTATGTATGCAAAGGGCATGACAACCAGCGACATCGAAAGCCACATCCGTGACATCTACGGTATAGAGGTCTCTGATACGACGGTGAGCTGGGTAACGGACAAAATTCTCCCCATCGCAAAAGAATGGCAGCAGCGACCCCTGAAAGTAACATCGCTCCCTTGAGATAATTCCTCTGTTTGGTTTTGTATAAATAAACTATAGCACAAATGCTTAGTAGAGCCGAGGAAAACTAAACAAAATTATTTAACACTTTCCTGCATACCGCTTGACTTAAATTTTTGTGTATAGTATACGGTGGCTAAACAAATATGCTTAGTAAACCATTGATCTTGTTGTACCAGGCCAGGGCCTGCCCATTCAGGCCTGCCGTCCTCCTGTTTCAGCAGCCGTTTCGCCACTACTTGCATTGTGATTCGGTATTTCTTTATCCATTTTCCGGCTGCTTACATACGCCTTAACAATACTGTAGCCTTTATCAAATTCCATCCCGCGCAGCTTTTCCGGAATCCGTATTGCGGGGTACAGCGCCCCATCTCGCCACTGCTCCGCCTGCTGTTTATATGGCGTCCAGCTTCGTGAATTTCGGCGCGGACACATCCATATGCCATGGTGGGAATAATAGGTTTTTAGATAAGCGACTTGACATTGAATATGAAAACGTGATTTAATATAACATATAATCGATTTTATTGCAATGGAAGCTGATCATATGGAGTTGACACATTTGGACAAAAATGGCGCCGCACACATGGTGGACGTCGGGGACAAGCAGACAACAAAGCGCACGGCGCAGGCACAGGCCGTGATTACTATGCACCCGGAAACACTGCGCAGAATTGCTGAAGGCACAATGCCGAAAGGGGACGTATTCGCCTGCGCGCGGATTGCAGGAATCATGGCGGCCAAGCGTACGAGTGATCTAATCCCCATGTGCCATCCGTTGCCGATTGACGGCATCGAGGTCGAGATCACGCCGATTTCTGAAACCGAGGTGCGGCTTGTCAGCACGCTGCGCTGCACGCATAAAACCGGTATTGAGATGGAGGCGCTGACGGCGGTTTCGGTCGCTGCGCTGACGATTTACGACATGTGCAAGGCCATTGACCGGGGGATGCGCATCGATCAGGTGCTGCTGCTGCACAAAGCCGGAGGAAAGTCCGGAGAATACCGATATCAGGAATAAGGAGCAAAGGAGGCGCGTGTATGACGGAGAAAAAATCCTATCGCATTGCAAAGCGACCCTTATATCGTGAAGAAATCAAAGAGGCGCTCATGGAAGCCATCATTTCTGGAGAACTCGCTCCGGGAGAACGCATTGTCGAAACACGATGGGCTAAAGAGCTTGGGGTTTCCCAGTCGCCGATTCGTGAAGCCATTCGCGAGCTGGAGATGATCGGCTTAGTGGAGAATATTCCCTATAAAGGCTGCATCGTGCGCAAGCTGACACGAAAAGATATCATTGATACCTATCAGATCCGCATTGCGCTTGAAACCATGGCGATTGGTGAGGCGATCCATGGAGAAGTGGAAACTTTGTTGCCGGTCATGAAGGGACATCTGCAAGAAATGCTCGCAAGCGCAGAGCAGGGCAATATGAAGCGCTTCATTGAGCACGATGTGTGTTTCCATGAGGCGTTCGTGAAGGCTTCGGGAAACGAACTGCTGAAACGGCTTTGGCAGCAGTGCTATATCCGTGACAATACCAAGCTGAGCACGGTGTTTTCACGCGAATCTATGGTCGAACTTGCCAAGCGGCATGAGCGGCTGTATCAGGCGATCGAGATGCGGAATGAAACGCTCGGCCGTGCTGAAATTGAAAGCCATTTCCGCATGCTGATCGATGGCCTCGGAAAAATAGATGAATAACATAGGAAGACGCAGACAGGTCTGTACCGGAAAGGTATAGACCTGTTTTTTTGTAGGAATTAGGATTCCGTGGCCGTATAAAGCAGCAGAGAAAGCAGATATTGTTCCCGAAGCACCGGATCATTTCGCGGAATGGGGATGATGGACTGAATTTTCTGCAGACGGGAGCGCAGCGTATTGCGGTGGATGAATAACGCATCCGCGGTCTGTGAAGCCGAACAGCCAAAGGTCAGATAAGCGGACAGGGTTTCAAGCAGATGATCTCCATCGTGAAGACCGGCGGCGGCCAATTTCCGGATGGATGGGTGAACCATTGCTTGGGCGTGCGGGATAGCGCGGAAGGCACGACGGATGGCCTCTGGAAGCAGTTCCTGTATGGAAACCAGATACAAGCTTTTTCGCTGGGCATATTGCACGGCCCAAAGCGACTGCTGATAGAACTGCGGCAGTCTGTCCAGCCCCTGAAACGGAAGGCTCAGGCCAATTCTATGGGAATCAGCCAGACCGTGCCCGCGCAGATATTCGATTTCATCGGTTAAATCGTTATGACTCAGACGGATCAGCATACAGAGCGATTCCGGAGGTACGGCGCAGCAATGATTGGAGTCGGTGAATGCCGCGATACACGCTGAAAGCGGGCTTTCACAGTCAGACAGATAGATCGATGCAATGACGTAGCAATCATCGGGCTGCCAGCCGAGCTGAGCCAGCATAGATGGCGGAGCAGGCGCTGAGCCGGCTGGAGCGGTGATACTGCGCGTGAACCAGGTTGCCAGCGGATGAGATGCGGTCAGCGCATCCGGGCGAAAACATAACGCCGTGCAAATCGAACTGGCCAGCGTGTGAAAAATGTGGATATCCCCAGGCTGAAACTTTTTTTGGGCTTCATAAGCGGTCAGCAAACCGAGCGGGGAATTGTTCGAGAACAGAACTTCCGAGAGAAAGGTGTGCGGCCGTTCTAGAAACAGCGTGCGGAAAAAGGGCTGTGCCTGTGAGAGATTTTGCAGCAAGGGCTGTATGCGCTGCGCATTCAGCGGAAGAGACCAGCCGGCGGTCTGAAAAAATGGCGCGCCGCTCGGCAGAAAAAACGCGGCGGGAAACGGAAACACCGTCTGGCTTAGCTGAACCAGCTCCTCGGGGGAGCGGCCTGCTGTGATGGCGTCAAACAGGCTATTTTCCCAGTCCAGATAGTATTCAATCATCGCGGCGCCTGCGTCGAGAACCTCTGCGGGAGAAGCAACCGGAAACAGGATGCGGTCGCTGCCAAACCGCAGTACGGTATGGAACCCGGTGCAATCGGTCAACTGTTCGCCCGGCTGCACGAGCGCGCAGCCGAGTCTGCCCTCCGAGGCCGAATCCGCGGTAGAAAGCATGGAGATCGAGGCTGTGTTGTCCGAAATCATGTAGGAAAGGTCGATGCCTTGACGTTCAAACCATTCTTTAAAGTTCCACAGGGAAAAATTCATTGGCGAGCTCACTCCTTTTTCTTATGATAGATGGCAAAATGCAGGCTGTAAAATTGCGGAAATCTCGAAAATGCACATTTTGGGCGGGCGAATTGTGCAAGAAAAGATAAAGAACTTAACATGGAAGCATCTCTCATGAAAATGAATTGAAAAATAAACGATTATATATAATTTACTTAAAAATAATGCACAAACAAAATTTGTTTTGGGTCAGAGATGACGATGCCTTTCGTAGGCCGGCGCCGTATAATGAAAGCATTAAAACCGAGAAGGAGGTAGTATTGTGAGTAATACGCCTGAAAAAGCAACCAATTATATTGGTCAGACCCCGGTCCGTGTAGATGCTTATGATAAGGCGACTGGTAAGGGATTATTCGCCAGCGACTACTATAAGTTCATTCCGGATCTGCTGCATGTAAAAATTTTGCGCAGCCCGGTGGCGCATTGTAAGATCACGAAGCTCGATGTGAGCAGAGCGGAGGCCATGCCGGGCGTTGCAAGGATCTTCACGGCCGAGCGTTCTCCGTTCCATATGGAGCGTCTTCCCGAATCGGTTCGCTTTCCGGTGGATGGTGAGTGCATCTGGGCGGGTCAGCCGATTGCCATTGTTGCGGCGGAGACGGTGGAACTGGCTGAAGACGCTGTCGATGCAATCGAACTGGAGTACGAACAGCTGCCGCATATCCTGACTGTTCAGGAAGCTCTTGATCCGCATCCAAAGTCGATCATTGATCCGGCATCCGGCCATGGCGACGGCGTAGTCGATGCATCGAATCCGTGGGCCGGTATCGGCCGGCTGGATATTGTCAAAAGCAAGTTCTCCGGCGAGGGAACCTCTCCCAATATCGTGGGCAATTACGTGCTCGATAAGGGCAATGTGCATGAGGCGATGGAGCAGGCCGATATTGTTGTAGAGCGCGAGTTCTGCACCGGCAGACGTTCCCATACGCATCTTGAGCTGGCGACCGCAATCTGCACTTACAACAGTGACGGCAGCATCACGATGTACGGCAGCGGCTGCGGCATCCATGGAGTTATTAAGTCTGCGATTGTCAATATTTTTGAGATGCCGGAGAGCAAGGTACGCACCATCCAGCCATACATCGGCGGTTCGTTTGGCGGCCGCCTGACCCCGTATGCCGAAGTCCTGTGCGCGCTGATCACGCTGTATCTGAAGCGTAGCTGCGCCTATCAGTATACGCGCAAGGAGCAGTTTACCGGCGCACCGGCCGCCTGGCCGGTATACAGCCGCGTAAAGTTCGGCGCAACCAAGGATGGCCGCGTGATCGCGCAGGATTATGACTGCGTAGAGGAGATCGGCGCAATCCAGAACAACGTATCGTACACCGGGCGTCTGTCCTCCTCGGGCGCGGTCTGTGTTTACGACATCGACAACATCCATATGGATACTGCTGCAACGGTCACCAATACCATGCCGGTCGGCCCATTCCGCGGCCTTGGCTGCCCGGAAGCCGAGTTTGGGATGGAGTGCATGATGAATGAGCTGGCCGACGAGCTGGGCATGAGTCCGGTCGAGCTGCGCGTCAAGAATTTCATTAAAAACGGCGGCGAGGACGGTTACGGCGAGCGCATCACCTCCATCGGTGTGGAACAGTGCCTGCGGGCCTGCGCGGAAAAGATTGAGATTGACAAGCCCTCGGAGCAGGACGGCTCGGTCTGGAAACGCGGCAAGGGTTGTGCAGTCGGCGGCAAGCAAAATACCCCTCTTGGCCGTGCAGAGGCGATTGTCCGCTATTACAGCGATGCGAGCGTTGAAGTTTTGATCAGTTGTGATGAAAACGGCATGGGCGCATCCACGGTCATGGCGCAGATCGCTGCAAGCGTCCTGGAGCTGCCGATCGAAAAAATCAAGGTCATCAAGGGCGACAGCGTCTTGACTCCTTTTGACAACTACTCGGCGTCCTCTCGCACGACCTATACCACCGGCAATGCGGTCAAGATTGCTGCCGAGGAGGTCAAGGACAAGCTGCAGGAAGCAGCGGCGCGTGAGATCGGCGTACATAAGAGCAAGGTCACAATCCATGGCGATAAGGCCGTGATCGTTGGCTCTGATATTCAGGAGCTGGAGCTGGCTACCCTGTTCAAGAACACCTCGCCTTATGCGCAGGGCAACTGGGGTCTGATGCGGTTCTCTCCGGTCGAAGGTCACGGTGTATTCTGTCCGGCGCCCATCCGCTCGTGGGGACACGACGGCCTGACCAAGCGTATGTGGAACTGGTTCCAGTATGCGGCTGCTGCCGTTGAAGTCGCGGTCAACGAGGAGACCGGTCAGGTCAAGTTGCTGCGCGTTGCCTGCTCCGCGGATACCGGTAACCCGATCAATCCGAAGCTGGTTGAGGGCCAGATCGAGGGCGGCGTCATGATGGCAACCAGCTACGTTACGCAGGAAGAAGAGATTTATGACAAGAACGGCTGCATCGTCAACACCGGTCTGTCCGATTACCGTGTAGCCGATACGCTGGCTTCCCCGAAGCAGGCGGATTTCCATTCGTTTATTAACCCCGATCCGCTGCCGGACGGCCCATTTGGCGCGAAAGGCATGGCAGAGTCGATCACGATTCCGTTCCCGCCCGCGATCGCAGAGGCGATCTATCAGGCGGTCGGCGTTCGCCCAACTTATTTCCCGATGACGGCCGAGCGCATTTTGAAGCTTATCAAGGAGAAAAAGGCAAAGGAGGCGGCTGAAAAGTGAGCTTTTTAGACAATAGGATTGTTGTTTCGTTTGAAGTGAACAACCGTCCGGTGGAGCTGCTGGTTGCACCCAACCGCACCGTGCTGGAGGTTCTGCGTGAGGATCTCGGCTTAACCGGCGTAAAGCATGGCTGTGATGACTCCAACTGCGGCGTTTGCACGGTCATCATGGACGGCAAGGCGGTGAAGTCCTGCTCCATTCTGATTGGTCAGGCACAGGGCGCCAAGATCACGACCATCGAGGGTATCGAAGGCGAAAACGGTCTGCATCCGCTGCAGAAGGCGTTCATTGAGCATTTTGCGATTCAATGCGGCTACTGCACGCCCGGTATGATTCTGTCTGCGAAGGCGCTGTTGGACGAAAACCCACATGCGACCGAGGACGAGATCCGCGAAGCGCTGCACGGCAACCTCTGCCGCTGCACCGGCTATAAGAAGATTATCGAGGCCATCGAGGCAGCCCGCGATGAGATCAACGGTGCGGTATAAAGGGGGAAAACACAATGGTAATGAAGTTTGAGAAGTATTTTCGGCCCGAAACCCTGGAGCAGGCGCTGGAGCTGCTGCAGGAATACGGCAGCGACTGTAAAATCATTGCAGGCGGCACGGACGTTGTCATCCGTCTGAAGGCACATATGCTGCGCGTCAAGGCGATCATTGATATTTCCGCGATTCCGGAGCTGAGGGATGTGAAGATCGGCGCAGATCAGGCAGTTATCGGCGCGACCCGCGACTTGATGAGCCTGTCCAGAGATCCGGCGCTTTGCGAAGGTCAGTGGCAGATCGTTGCTGAGTGCGCCGGTCATGTATCGAGCACCCAGATCCGTAACCGCGCAACGCTGGGCGGCAACAACTGCAACGCTTCACCCAGTGCGGACACTACCCCCGGCCTCCTGATTTCGGATGCCGTTGTAAACATCATCGGTCCGAACGGCAAGCGTGATGTTCCGATCGAAAAGTTCTTCGTTGGCCCCGACAAGACCGTTTTGGAGCAAGGTGAGCTCGTTGTCAGCTTCACGCTGCCTGCACAGGGTAAGCGCTGCGCGGCAGCATACCATAAGCATGCGATCCGAGGCGATACGGACATTTCGATTGTCTGCATCGGCGTGCGCATCGGTCTGGATGCTGATGGTACGGTGAACAGGGCGCGTGTGGCGCTGGGTGCGGTTGCACCGACCCCGATTCGCGTTCATGCGGTCGAGGAGCTGCTGGCCGGCAAGAAGCTGACCGATGATATCATCGAGCGGGCTGCGCGTTTGGCAGAACAGTCAATCGCGCCCATTTCCGACCAGAGAGCGTCGGCGGAATATCGCAAAGAAATGGTTTATGTCAATATGAAGAATATGATTCGTGAGGCTGCCGCCAAGATCGGATAATCGGGAAAAGGCCGCGCCCACAGGACGCAGCCTTTTTTATCCAAGGGAAGGAGGAAGAAGATATGCTCAAGTCCTTACCGTTTGAAGGGACGATTAAGGTGCGAAACAAAGGCGTGGATATTGCGCTGCTTGCAGATGCGGATACGGTGGAGCTTGCGTTTGCAGCGTCGAGAAAGCTGGTTGTCTGCGGCGTGAGCACGGCTGTGCTCGAAGTGACCTGTTTGGATCCCGTTGATACACAAACGCTGTCCTATTATGAGGAGACAACGCCATGTATGCTGGCGCTGAAGCCGGAAATTCTACAGGCGGTGCGTCCTTGCCTGGCGAAGGGATACGCTATTGAAATGTTGGAGAGAAACACCGAAGGCGCGCTGATTGCCGCAGTGCGCAACGCCTTGAGGACAGTACGGGATTTGGCTCCGCATCGCATTGCATGGGAATGATTTACCGCAGGGCCGCTCGGTTCAAACGCATCCTGCACACCTCAGCGCACTTTGTAGAAAATTATGGATTCCTTTCCGCGCGCTCAGGCAAATCACGATGATTCGCTCCCGCCGCATACTGCCGACGAAATCGCACATTTTTTCAAGGTATAAAGGTCTGGAACATAAGCATACTGCGACATCAAACGCGCTTACGCGCAGCAGCGCCATACAGGCTGTTCGGGACGGTATGGAAAAGTAAGAAAAACCGAAGCCGCCATGCCCTCCGAAATTGCTCAAAGCATGAAAAGGGGTGCCTCACACAGCAAGGTGAGGAACCCCTTTTGAGTTTTCGCTCGATGGCGGACGCACGACCAGCAGCGAAAGCAGCAAGGCTTCCCGCTCCTGCGGATCCTCCAAAACAGCGCCGGTCAAGGTCTGGATATGCTCGAGACGGCTGACCAGCGTATTGCGGTGCAGCTGCAGGGATTTTGCCGCTGCATTGCAATTACCGCCCCAATCGAGATAGGCGCGCAGGGCGCCCAGCAGGTGGGATTTATGCACCGCGTCGTGACGCATCAGAATGTGCACGGCAGGGTGGATAAGGGATTGCAGCATTGCGTCATCATACAGCGCCTGATGGATATAATCGAGCATAACGGCCTGCGCGGCCAGAAAGAAGACTCCTTTCCTGCGCGCCTGTTGCATGGTTTTCTGTGCCTGCTGCATCAGCTGCGAAAGCAGGGAAAAATCCGTGCCGGTATTGCTTTGCCCGACCACAAAGCGTTCGGCCGGCAATAATTGGGCGAGCGTATTTTCGCTTGGAGTTTGCTGCCCAATTTCCAAATTGCAGATCAGAAGCACCGCGTTTTTATACGGCAAGCAGAATGCGGATGGAAACCATTTTTTGCAATTGTGATGCAGCCTGTCCAGCAAAAGAGAGTCCGCACCGTTGCGCTTTTCAATCCAAAAGACCGTGTATTGTTGCTGTGCTTCCCAATGAAGCTGCCGAAGCGCGGCGGACATCTGGGTTGGGCTTACGTCACCTTCAAGGCTGGCAAGGAAAAACGAGAGCGGAACCGATGAGATACGCTGGCGCCATAACTCCAGATTGCATCGAATTGCCTCCATCAGCACGCGCATGAGATGGATGTCGCCAGGAGAAAGCGGTGCGCCGTTTGCCACCGCGAGCACGCGCACATGCTGCCCCCGAATGGACAGGCTGCCGAGCAGAATCTGCTTGCCGCGATGCAGTAAGGAGTTGGTCAGAATCGTCTCTTCCTGAGCGGGCAGATTGTCTTCCACTGCGTCCCTCGGGAGAAGGGAGAGCAGTTTTTTAAAAGGGGCTTGCTGATATTTTTGTTGCAAGGTCTGAATCTCGTCTTCAAAACGAGGAGTAAAAGCCAGCAGTTCACCGTCTTTTGAGACCAGAATGGGATAGGGCATCAATTCATAACAGAGCGCAAGCAGCGCATGCGGTTCGCAACGAACCAGATTCAGCTTTTTGAGCGCCTGCTCCCAATGATAGTAGACCGAAAGCATGTAGTTTAGCTCATCCAACGCTTCATACATGGTAAAAGAGCGGAAATAAATATAATTCTCTTCATAGTAAAGCATGCACTGATACTCGGAAGAATGCGGCATTTCGGTGAGCTGTGCATACCCGGTGATTTTGTCATCCCTGCTTTGCAAACGGATACCACGAATCGCTGCTTCGTTATTACGAATAGAAAAGCTGTGTGGAATATTCCGGTTTTGCAGCCAACTGTGAAAGTTCCACATACTGAGCGTCAGCGACATGGTCGTTCTCCTTTCCAGATATCAGACTGCGGCGGAGTAGCGCGTCATAGTCGTCTGGCGTGTCCATATCCATCCGGACAAACGGATCGGTCACAGTGAGATATGCCGGCTGCACCGGCAGAGAGGATAGCGCGCCCTTGAGTCCGCCCGGACCGTTATAGCGCAGGACAGAGGGCAGAAGTGCGGCGTTTAGTGAGATTGGATGTCCGCGCCGCCGCCGATAACTCGGGAACACCAGCGGCGCGGAGGTGCGTGCAAGCCAGTGCACAGTAGACCGTGCAACGAGCGGGATATCAGCGGGTGTGAACAGGATGCGGTCGCAGGCTGTTGGGACGGCGGAAAAGCCAAGCCGTGCGGAATCGAACATTTGTGTGTTCGCAAAGCTTGTATTCTGGATCAGCGTCAGACTTGGGATGCCCCAGCATGCCTTTTCGAGTTCGTCATGGCGGAAGCCGGTCACAAGAATGGTTTGGTTGACGCCGGCAGACTGCATGGTTTCCAGCAGCCGGACAATGGCCGGCCGTCCATTAAACGGCAAAAGCGGTTTAAACGCTCCCATGCGCGAGGACAGGCCAGCGGCGGCGATGACGGCACAAACATTCACAAGAACCCCTCCAAACGATTCCGCAGCGGGAAAATTAAAGCAGTGCCTTGCCGTAGGCGTCCGCGGCGGCAATTGCGTCCGCAACCGAGGCGGCGGAAACCGGGAACGGCATATTGTAGGTGCTCTTTTCCGGCTGGGTAGCGACGGCTGCGATTTGCGCAATGACAGCCGGTACATCCGCGGTGATGCCGAGCCCTTCCAGCGTCACCGGCAGGCCGACCGCGATGCAGAAGCCGTACGCTTGCGACAGTTCGGCCTCGGGCGCGTTTTCCAGCATGAGCTGAACCAGGCTGCCGAAGGCAACCTTTTCGCCGTGCATCATGCGCTTGCACTGGGCGATGGTATTCAGACCGTCGCCGATCGAATGCGCCGCACCCTTACCGCCGCTTTCAAAACCGATACCGCTGAGAAGCGTGTTGGCTTCAATGATGTTTTCCACCGCCTGTGTGCACAGTTTGTTTTCCACAGCCTGCTTGGCCTTTTTGCCATCCGCGAGCAGGATGTCATAGCACAGCCGGGCAATCGCCTGCGCGGTGATGGATGATTTGCCGCCGTGAATATTGTCCGACGCCGAAGCGTGGCAGGCGCGCGCTTCAAAGTAGGTCGAGAACGCATCGCCCATGCCGGCAACGAGCAGACGGGCCGGCGCGTTTGCGATCAGCTCGGAGTCAATGAGCACGATGTCCGGGCTTTTGGGGAGGGCAAGGCGGCGGTCAAGCGAGCCGTCGTCATGATAGATGACCGACAGGGCAGAGCAGGGCGCGTCGGAGGAAACAGCGGTCGGAACGATGACGCAGGGCGCCTTGAGGAAGCAGGCCGCCGCCTTGGCGGTATCCAGAACCTTGCCGCCGCCCGCGCCGACGACAATATCGCAGCCCTCTTCGGCAAAGATGTGCTGCATGCGTTGGATCTCCGCCATAGAGCACTCGCCCTCGAAAGGAACGAAATGGAGCGCGCAGGCGGAACAGTCTGCACCCTCCATCGCAGACTGGATGCGTTCTACGCCGAGCACGCTGGCGATAACGAGCGCTTTTTTGCCAAGGCTGGAGATGTGTTCCCTGAGACGGCGCAATTCTCCGCGGCCCTGAATATATTTTCCCGGTGCTGCAAAGACAATAGACATACAAAATCCTCCATAATCGATAATCGGTAAAATTATTGTATCGAGAAATTATGAAAAATGCAAGTGACGAGATTGAAAAAACCCTAAAAAGACATTTGAACACAAAGTTTCTATAAATTCAACAAAAATCATGACCAAAAATTAGTTAATTTGATAGTTGCACTTTTTCTGACATAAAAATAAAATAAATAATATATAATCGATTATATAAGAGGAGGCAAATGGATGAAACTCTACACGGTACAGATCACAACCCCAGTGGGCGGCGTGAAGCGGCTGATGGCCGAAGCAGACGGCAGGCTCGTTGATCTGAATGCAGCGGGCGGCGTGTATTATGCTGCGCAGGGCGATACCAATCCGCAGCAGCTTGCAGACGCCAACCTGCCGAACGACATGGTGACGTTTTTCTGGAATGGCGACCGCAGTTTGAAGGCGGGCTATGAAGTCCTGAAATTCATGGCAAACGGCAAGCCGGAAAAGGGACTGGACGGGCAGCAGCTCGTCTACGGGCTGGACGAGGTGACCATTCTTGCGCCGGTGACCCGCCCGAACATCATCTATGACGGCATGGTTTATGAGGGACACGTAAAGCACCATTATGGTAAGATCCCGGCGGGCTATTACAAGCGCCCGGTATGGAACACCCAGAGCGGCTCCACCGTGGTGGGCACCGGCGTACCGCTGCCCAAACCGAAATATACTGAGCAGTTCGACTTTGAGTTTGAAATGGGCTTCTATATCGGCAAGCGCGGCCATGACATCCAGCCGGATGAGGCACTTGACTATGTCGCTGGTTTTACTGTGTTTAACGACGTCTCGGCACGTGACGCACAGGCCGATGAAGCTGTGATGGCGCTTGGTCCGGCGAAGGGAAAGTTCTTCCGCAACAGTCTGGTCATGGGGCCGTGTGTCGTGACCAAGGACGAGCTGCCGGACTACGACAATCTGGCCATGACCGCACGGGTCAACGGGCAGGTCGTCACCGAAAACCGCACCTCGGGCATGCTGTTCACACTGGGTGACCTGGTCGCAAAGATTTCCGAGGATGCATATTTGAATCCGGGCGATTTCATCGGTTTTGGCACTTCGCCGGAGGGCAACGCAACCTGCTCCAAGCTTGGCCGCTGGCTTGAAGTCGGGGACGAGATCGAATTCACCATTGAAAAAATCGGGACGATCTGCAACAAGGTCACGGAATAAAAATTTTGGAGGAAAAAACAATGTCTATGAAGTATTCGCATACTAATGTAAACGCTAAGGACTGGCAGAAGCTGCGTGATTTCTACTGCGATGTATTTGAGGGCAAGGTCGTTCCGCCGGAGCGCGATTTGGGCGGCGCGTGGTTTGAAAAGGCTTCCGGCATGAAGGGCGCGCATGTGCGCGGCTGCCATGTTGCGTTCCCAGGTTACGGCCAAGGCGGCCCGGTGCTTGAAATCTTTACGCATGAGAACGGCGAGGGAGAGCCGGGTGCATTCAACCACACCGGCTTCGGCCATCTGGGCATTCTGGTCGATGACGTAGAGGCGGCCTACAAGAAGCTGCTTGCACACGGCGGCAGCGCGGACGGCGAGATTGCGTCCCACTACTACGAGAACAAGGGCCAGACGCTGACCATGATCTATGCCAAGGATCCGGAGGGCAATATCATCGAAATCATGCGTTGGGATGACGGCAAGCTGCCGTCCGCGGAGTAAGGATAACAGACTGCGCCATCGCGGAGCCGTTTTGCCGGACAGCCCCCATTGGGAATACCGCCTGCCAGCTGCGATACGTCTTATTGAGCGTAGCGGAAAAGATGGCATTCGGGAGGTCACAGAGCAATAAAGAGCGATTACAGAGAGGAAGAAAATATATGGAACAGGTAACACCGAACGTATATACCGAAACCAAGATCCGCGGCTGCAATCCGAGTATCGTGTTTACCAGAGAAGGGGCAGTATTTGTGGATACCGCACAGCTGCTCAGCAAGCTGATGGAAATGCGCAAGTTTGCGCTGGAGCGCGGCTCGATCCGCTACCTGATCAACACCGAAGCACACATCGACCACATCTTTGGCAACCACTGGTTTGCCGGCGAGGCGATCACGGTCGGCCATGAGAGGCTGTGCGACGACCTGTGGAAGGTACCAGGCGCCATGGACGCGTACGATTACAGCGTGGACGTTCTGCGGCGGCAGGATGCGGAGATGCTGTCCAAGATGCCGCCGCGCGGCGAATACATCATGATGGAGCGCCCGGACATCACCTTTAGCGACCATATGAGCATCGAACTGGGCGGCACACACTTTGAACTGTATCATACGCCCGGACACTCCCCGTGTCAGGCATGCGTATACATCCCGGAAGAGCGCGTTGCAATCGTGGGCGATACGCTGTTCGTAGACTGCCAGACCTGGCTGCATTCGGCAGACATCGCCGCTCTGCTCAAGTCGCTCGATTTCTTGGATACGCTGGACGTCGATTCCATCATTCCCGGCCACGGCCCGGTTGTGACCAAGGACTATATTACAATCCAGCGCAGCTTTGTTTATGAATGGCTTGGCGCGGTTGCAGAAGGCATCGCCAAGGGCTGGGGCATGGATGAATGCGCTGCAAATATCAGCTTTGCCGAGCGTTTCCCGATGGATATCGGGCAGCCTGAAATGATGGAGTATGTGCAGCGTACCAACAACATGAAGTGCTATCAGTACCTGACCAATCAGTGGTAAGAATCGGAAACCCAGAAATCAGTGGTGCCGGATGGATATCATCCGGCATCAAAATCATGAGCGTGATTCTTTAAAAACATTACTCACAGGGAGAAGGATATGACCAAACTGGAACAGGCAATTCTGAGCATGCATGCGGCCGGACAGCCCTTTGTGCTGGCGTCGGTGAGCGAAGGAAGCGGCTCGATGCCGCGGCACCGTGGCGCGTGCATGCTGGTGCGCATGGACGGCAGCACCGTGGGAAGCGTCGGCGGCGGAGCGTTGGAGGCCGAAGCGATTCAGCAGGCCGGAGAAGTCTTTCGCTTGAAAAGCGACAGGAAGCAGCCGTTTTTTTTGACCGGCGAACAGGCGGCGCAGTGCGAAATGATCTGCGGCGGCAGCGGCACGCTGACCTTTGCCTATTATCCGCCCGAGCGGGAAATCGATTGTTTGATGAAATCGGACGGTATGCTTTATATTTTGGGCGGCGGCCATGTCGGGCGCGCGCTCGCGCAGGCGGCCGAATTGGCGGAGCTGCCGACCGTGGTGGTGGATGACCGGAAAACCTATGCAAACCAGACACGTTTTCCGCATTCAAAGTGCATCGTGGCCGAGAGCTTTGCGCGGCTGCCGGAACTTGGGGTCGGGCCAAAGGACATGCTCGTTATCGTCACCCGGGGACATTTGGGGGACGCGGACGCGCTGCGCTGGGCAGTGCGGCAAAGCGCCGGCTATATCGGTATGATCGGATCGGTACGCAAGCGGGACATGCTGTACCAGATGTTGCTGGACGAGGGCATACCGCAGGCGCGTTTGGCGCAGGTGCATGCGCCGATTGGGCTGTCCATCGGCTCGGAAACACCGGGCGAGATCGCAATTTCGATCATGGCTGAAATCATTCAGGAGCGCTCGCGCTGGAGCCGGGAGGAAACGAAATGAAAACAGTACGGACACAGGACGCGGTCGGATTGCCGCTGGCGCATGATTTGACGCAGATCATCCCCGGCCAATATAAAGGTGCGCGGTTTAAAAAGGGGCACATCATCGCGGCAGAGGATATTCCTGTGCTGCTGTGCATGGGAAAAGAGCATCTGTATGTCCTGGAGCTGGGCGCGGACGACGTGCACGAAGACGAAGCGGGAAGACGTATCGCGGAAGCAGCGGCTGGCGCGAATGTACATTTGAAACCCAAGGGGGAGGGGAAGGTCGAATTGCTGGCCTCCTGCCGTGGCGTATTGCGGGTAGATACCGAGGGACTGATGCAGCTCATGGATGACGACGAGGTCATGTTTTCGACCATTCATGGAAACCAGCCCGTCGAGGCGGGCCAGCTTTTGGCTGGCACGCGCGTCATCCCCCTATATGTATCCGAGCAGACTGTGCGCCGGGCCGAAGTGGTGCAGGACATTGTACGGGTCGATCCGATGCGCCATGCGCATGTGGGAATCGTGACCACAGGCAGCGAGATCTATCATGGACGCATCGAAGACAAATTTGGGGAGATACTGCGGCGGAAATTTGATGCGCTGGGCTGCACGGTGACCGGGCAGGTTTTCGCGGACGACGATGCGCGCATGATCGCGGAATGCATTCACAATCTGATCAAAAGCGGCGCGGATTTTATCGCGGTCACCGGTGGCATGTCGGTCGATCCGGACGATCGTACCCCGGCGGGCGTTCGTCAGGCGGGAACGGAAATTGTCACCTATGGCGCGCCGGTGTTGCCCGGCGCTATGTTCCTGCTCGGGTATTTGGGAGATACGCCGGTTGTGGGCCTTCCGGGCTGTGTGATGTATCATGGCACAAGCGTGTTTGAGCTTATCGTGCCCCGCCTGCTGGCCGGAGAACGTATGAGCCGGGCAGAGATTAAAAAGCTGGGGCATGGCGGATTGTGCCGCAGCTGCCCGCAGTGCACATATCCGAACTGCGGATTCGGCAAGGGATGAAAGGAGCAGGGCAATGCGTGATTGGATGGGGCGCGACCTTCATTATCTGCGGATATCCTTGACCGAACGCTGCAACCTGAAATGCATTTACTGCCGGGAAGAGAATGGGCATTGCCAAGCGGGACAGGAACTCAGCCTTCCCGAACTGATGCGTCTGATGGGGATTTTCACCGCGCTTGGCATCACCAAGGTGCGCCTGACCGGCGGAGAACCGCTGGTGCGCAAGGATCTTGAGCAGATTGTCCGTATGGCGGCGGGTTTTGCACAAATTCGCGACCTGAGCATGACAACCAACGCCCAGGGGCTGGCAGAGCGCATTGCCGGACTGCATGCGGCCGGTCTCGGGCGCATCAACATCAGCCTGGACTCGCTGGATGCGGCGCGCTACCGCCGCATGACACGCGGCGGGGATTTGAAACAGGTACTGGACGGCATGGATGCGGCGGTGCGCGAACGAATGGGAATTAAGCTCAATGTGGTTCTGGTGCGCGGGGAAAACGACAGCGAGATTGAGGATTTCATTGCGCTGGCACGGGAATATCCGGTGGATGTGCGTTTTATCGAGCTGATGCCGTTCAGTGCACTCGGGACGCAGGATGACCGGCGCGTGTCCGGCGGCGAGATCCTCGCCCGGCATCCGGAGCTGTATCAGGTGGGGGCGCGTTATGCTTCTCAACCCTCGGAGGACTACCGCGCGGATGGATTCGCAGGACGGATCGGGTTCATCAACCCGATCTCGCATAAATTCTGCCGGGACTGCAATCGTGTCCGCCTGACGAGCGACGGCAAACTGCGTATGTGCCTGGGAGATGACCGGGAGACCGATCTGCGCCCCTGGCTGCATGAGCAAGGCGACCAGCTCTGCCGTGTGATGCGGGAGGCCATGTTTCGAAAGCCGGAGGGACACTGCTTTACGGCACAATATCACGCAGAGCGGGCCATGAACCAGATTGGAGGATGAAGCAAATGGCAACCATTGAGGCAATCAATATCAGCATGCGGCGCGGCGACATCAAGACGCCGGTGGAGAGCGCCGAGCTGCGTATCGGCCACGGAATTGTAGGCGATGCACATGCAGGAGCATGGCACCGGCAGATCAGCTTGCTGGCGCGGGAGAGTATCGATGGAATGACGGCTTTGGGCGTGGAGGGTCTGGATCCAGGTAAATTTGCCGAGAACATCACGACAAAGGGCATTTTCCTGCATACGCTGCCTGTCGGCACCCGCCTGTATCTCGGTACATGCCTGACCGAGGTGACCCAAATCGGTAAGGAGTGCCATAAGCACTGTGAGATCTTCCGTCGTATCGGCGCCTGCGTCATGCCGAAGGAGGGGATTTTCGTGAAGGTGCTCAGCGAAGGGACGATCCGTCCCGGCGATGAGATTCGGGTCGCGGAAGGCGGTGCTGGGTGATGCTGCGAATCGGGATCTTGACGGTCAGCGACAAGGGCAGCGAAGGACAGCGCGCGGATGCAAGCGGCCCCGCGATTGCGGACCGTTTGCGCGCGGCCGGATATGAAACGGTCTGGTATGGCATTGTGCCCGATGAAATGGTGCTCATCGAGGGCAAGCTGATCTATCTCTGCGATATCGTGAAGGCTGATGTGGTGCTGACGACCGGCGGCACCGGGCTTTCCCCGCGCGACGTGACCCCGGAAGCCACGTTGCACGTCTGCGACCGGCAGGTGCCGGGTATCGCGGAAGCCATGCGGGTGCGGACCGCGGAAAAGGCGCCGTGTTCGATGCTGTCGCGCGGGGTCGCTGTGACACGGGGACAAACGCTGATTGTGAACTTCCCGGGCAGCCCAAAGGCTGTGCGGGAATGCATGGACATTGTGCTCCCGGTGCTTAAACATGCGGTTGCCGTGTTGAAAGGTACGGTGAGCGAATGCGCAGCGCCGGTATAAGACCGGTTCGCTGTGTGCTGCGTGTGCCTCTTGGACGGGAGCAAACTTTTTGGGGCCGGGTGCAGCCACGCTGCCGCACGGCATTGAAGAGCGTCAACCTCTGTATCCGAGACCGGTAAGCGGCGGAGAGCGGCTATGCTGGAAAACAAACAAATCAACCTATAACAATGGAAGGCGCGCGGGCAGATTCTCGTGCATGTGCCACTGGAAGCAGTGCTGCCGCTTGCGAATACAGAAAAGAGGACATAACCATGCTGAGATGTGCAATCGTTTATACTACGTTAGGGGATAATACCAGACGGCTGGCCGAATCCATGTATGCCGCCCTGCAGCCGGGAGAGTGCATTTATCAAGGTAAGCCCTGTCCGACGGCGCTGACAGCTGATGTGATTTTCTGGGGAAACAATGCCCAAATTCAATCTTCGGAAATCGACGCTTTTTTACAGGAAGCCAAGCAGCATATTTTAGTACCGTTCGGACATACCTGTTTTGGAGGGGGAAAAGATCTATGCGCCATTGGCGCATTTGCGCGTAATGTAATGGACAAGGCCGCCCGAATCAAAGCAGCGGAGACAAGGGATTTATCAAAAACATGAGTAGGCCTAGAGTCTGTTTTGAAACTATCAGAGTAACCAAACAAGAATGCAAGCCAGGCGGGAACAGCCTGGAAAAAAGGCGATTTTTTTCGTATTCGGTGGCAAAACGGCGGTTGTTTTTGAGCTTGCAAAAGAGCTTCCCCACCAAATGACGCTCTTTTAACCAGCACTGTATTGCCCATCTGCTGATACCGTATTCTCTACTTAAGGATTCCTGGCTTTCGCCGCCTTTGATCCGTCGAATGACTGCTTGCCTGATTTCCATGGGATACCTTTTCATTCGCTTTTTCCCGACAGAATAACACCCCCTGATGTAGTTATGTGATGTAAATGGCTTGCAAAAAGGAGGGATGGACATGGATGCCACACCGGTTTCAGAAATCTGTATTGTATATGAAACAGCCCCGTCGAAACAGATCCATTGGCATGACAGCCTGCAAATCCAGTATCAGCTTACGGGGAAAGCGAAAGCCACGTTGCAGGGACGGCAGTACCTGATGCATGAAGCGGACGTTATCGTGATAAATCCGTTTGAATTGCATAATGTCGAATTGCTGGGCGCGTCTACCGCACTTTCTTTCTGTTTTCCGCAGCAGATGCTTGGCCAGATCCGGGGAATGCAGTTTGACTGTATTTCCTGCGCACAGCCCAAACAGAATGGCTTTGATGCGCTGCGGACTGAGCTGGCTGCACTTTTTCAAATATACTTTGGGGAGCGGCCGCATGGGCAGTTGGAGTTGCTCAGCCATGTGTATGAACTATTTCATCAGCTCATCCGCTTTCGGCGTGAAGAACATATGGCCTTGGCTACGGATCAGCCGCGCGTATCGCGCATCTTGCAGTACCTTCATACCCATTATGCGGAAGAGGTGACGCTGCGTGACCTGGCAACGCAGGAATACCTGTCCCCCAATTACCTTTCACAGTTTTTCAGGGACAAGCTGGACACAACCTTTACGCAGTATCTCAGTGATATCCGTCTTGATCATGGCTTTTTCGAGCTGTGCAATACCGCGAAGAGCATTACCAATATTGCACTGGACAATGGTTTTGGCCGGGTGGATACTTTTATTGAACGATTCCGCAGGAAATATGGGACTACACCGGGGAAATTTCGAAAAGGGCTTGCGCAGTTCCACAGCTTGAAGCTGATTCCGACATGTACGCTGGCCATCCCGGAGCGCCCGCCCGGCACCCGGTTCCAGACACTGCTGCGTTATGGAGCGCAGGAGCAAACGGAAGCGGAAACTGCGGCGGTGCAGCAGCCCAGCCGGAAAAGCATTTCCGTGCGCGCACGGCAGCGGGGGAAACCAATAGCACATGATTGGCGCACAATCATCAATGCCGGATATGCGGACGATTGCTGCACGGCGGAGGTACAGGAACAGATCGCCAGGGTGCAAACAGCAATCGGCTTTGAATACGTCCGGTTTCACGGCATTTTCAGCGATTCCATGCACTTTTATGATGAAGATGAACAGGGGAAGCCATACCTGCACTTTACTTATGTTGATTTGCTGCTTGACCGGCTGCTGGCGCAGCAGCTTAAAATGTTTCTCGAATTTAGTTTTCTGCCACAGGCGCTGGCCCCTCGGAAATCGCATGTATACCAGAACCACAGTTATATCGGGTTTCCAAATGATCTCGATAAATGGTGCGCGCTGGTGCGCGGTTTTTTGACGCACTGCATCAGCCGGAACGGGCTGTCCATTGTACGGCAATGGAAATTTACGCTGTTCAGTATTACGTTTTCATTATATGGGTTCCTGACATTGCAGGAGTATTATCAATTATACAGGGAGACTTGGAGGACGGTCAAATCCGTGGACCCGGAGCTACAGTTTGGCGGCCCGGGAATCGAAGGAAGCTTGCTGTTGAACACCGAGGATCAGACGGTATCTGTATTTTTACAGCAATGCCTTGCAGATGGATGCATACCCGATTTTTTAACCATGCATTCCTTTCCGCATTCGTTTGACGAAATTGCATCCGACTTCAACCGCATTGTCCATCAAAACGATCTGACAGCCTCTTTTGGGTTGAGCAGCAACGAAAATTTTATGGCAGATGCGCTTGCGGCGCTAAAGCAGGCGGCTGCATCGCTTGGGCTTGGAAACCTGCCGGTTTGGATCGACGAATGGGATTCAACTATTTGGCAGCGTGATTTGTGCAGCGATACCTGTTATAAGGCGGTTTATATTGTGAAAAATATGCTGGAAAACATGGATCAAACAAAAGGAAAGGCATACTGGACGGTCAGCGACTTGATTAACGACTGGAAGATCGACGGTAAGCTGTTTCATGGAGGGCATGGCCTGATCACATATAACGGAATTCCAAAAGCATCTTTTTATGCATATGAGCTGCTTGCCCATATGGGCCATGAGTTGCTTGACGCAGGGGATGGCTGGTATGTTACCCGCAGCGCCGCGCAAATCCAAATTTTGTTATATCATTACTGCCATTATAACACCATGTATCGGATGCTGTTTGAATTTCATGCGCCGAGCGAACGATATAGTGCATTCCAGAAGAAAGCGCCGGTTGAGTACGAGATAAGCATCCCGGATGCGGAAGGGAAAAGCTTTGTTTGCCAATATTTTCGCATTGGGCGTAATAGCGGAAGCTCGCTGGACGAATGGATACGATTAGGAGCCCCGGAAGAGTTGTCGGCTGATAATCTGGCCTATTTAAAGCATCGTTCGGAACCGGTGCGATGGATGGAACGGCGCGGAACGCTGACGGATATAAAAGTGACGCTGGAACCCTTGGAGGTTGTGCAAATCATAATTAATACACACGAAGAATAATCGCCCGTCGAAACAGGAACAGCCCTGCATGAAACTCTCATGCAGGGCTGTTTCCCGATTTGAGTAAAAGGGAAGAAGGGGGAAGTTATATAGGAGAAATGGTCAAAATTCGATGCAGCGGCGCGCGTCTATGCCTCGATCATAGGGATGTCGCACCTTACGAACTTCAGATATATAGTCTGCCAGGGCGCTTAATTCAGGCGGGGGGTTACGGCCGGTCATGACCACCTCCACTTCCGCGGGACGATCCTGCAATAGCTGTAAAACCGCGCTGTGGTCAACCAGCCCAAGGTTCCAGGCGGACAGAACCTCGTCCAGGATCAGCAGGCGGAAGCCGCCATCGGACAAAAGGGTTTTTGCGCGGGCGACGATCTCGGTATGCTTTTTTAAAACAGCCTGCTTTTCACCATCGTCCATTTGGAATACAAACTTGTTCGAGGCGTCTCCGCGCAGCAGTTCAATTTCAGGGAACCGTTCAGCAGCGCGCAGCTCACCGCTGTCCCAACCCTTTAGGAACTGTACAATGAGGACGTGTTGACCGTAGCCAGCGCACCGCATAGCAAGGCCAAAAGCGGCAGTCGTCTTTCCTTTGCCGTCGCCGCAGTAGATATGGATAAGGCCGTTTTGGGTTTCCATGATGCCGCCTCCTGTTCGTTGTGCACTGGACGGAAGCGGCAGAGGGAGCCCTGCCGCATGTCCGTGTGCAACAGAAATAAAAAAGTGGAAAAGAGTAAGATGGGATCGGAAGGGATTTAGAACAGCTTGAAGATATCGTCCATGCGGGTCAAGGTTTCGTCAATATCTTGTTGGGTATGTGCGATGGTGATGCCGTAGTGCGCCGGAGAAACCGGGCCGGCCGTGTCGTGGAACCACAGGCCGCGCGGCAGGCATTCGGTAACGAACTTCTTGTACATGGCGCGATCCTGCTCAGCAGCGATTTTTCGAAAATCAAAATCGTCTTCCGTGTTCTCTACGCCGAAATAGATGGCAAAGCGTGCGCCTACGCCGCGGCAGTGGCCCTTTTTCCCGTTCTTAACAAACAGGTCATCAATACCTCGATATAGATGATCACCAATTTCTTCAATTTTATCGTAGAAGCCCGGCTCCATCGCCATCTTTATGCATTCGATGGAAACGATGACCGGCATCAGCGAACCCGTATAGGTGCCGCTGACCGTGGTTTTGCCCACCGGGTTAAGTACGCTCATGATCTCGGCACGGCCTCCGAACGCGGCAATCGGCAGACCGCCGCCGATGGCCTTGGCCATGGTGGTCATATCCGGGATCACGTTATAATGCTTCTGGGCGCTACCCGGACGCATACGCAGGCCGCAAACGACTTCGTCAAAGATCAGGACGATGCCCTCGCGCGTGCACAGTTCGCGGACCTTCTGGAGATACTCTCTGCGTGCTTCGTAGCAGCCACAGTTGAAAGAAATTGGCTCAAGAATCACGCAGGCAACTTGATCCTTATACTTTTCGACCGCATGCTCCAGTGCTCCAATGTCATTGAACACGACGTTGACAACGCTATCCTTGGCGTTGGAAGGGAAACCCTGAGAGTCAGGTACGGTCTCGACCTCGCCAAATTCATCGACCTTGTTGACGTTGTTGTGATTGAACCAAATGTTTTCATGCATACCGTGAAAATGCCCTTCGAATTTGATGATTTTTTCGCGGCCGGTGAAGCTGCGCGCAACACGGATGGCAGCCTGCGTTGCTTCAGATCCAGTGTTTGCCAGACGGATACGCTCACAGCTCGGGAATACCTGCTGAAGCAGCTTCGCCAGTTCAACGTGGTATTCGGTATCAAAATTCATGAAAAAACCCCATATCCATTGCGCGGCCGATGGCTTCGCGAATGCGAGGGTGATTATGGCCGAACAGGCCTGCACCTGCACAGGTGTGGTAGTCGATGTATTCGTTGCCGTCAGCATCAAAAATGTGGCTGCCGTCTGCGCGACTAATGTAGAGCGGCTGCTTTAAGACTGCGTTATAGCGCTGCCCGGCAGATGCGCCGCCGATGAAATACTTCTCTGCTTCATGATAGATCTCTTGAATGCGATTCATACGGGTCACTCCTTTATTATGATTGTGAATGAAATGCAGATTGATTAACAAATTAATTTAACCGGAAAATTAAGCGTGCTTTAGTTATACCACCGAAAAATACATACATGAAAAATATCGACAGCCAATAAAATCTCTGTTTTCAAGTGTTTCTTAACTTTTAGTAGGGTAAACGGCTTGTTGCTGAATCAAACAATGTACTTTTAAAATTCAGGAGGAAAAAACTATGCAAATGATGGATATCATCGACGAATCGACCGGTAAGGTTGTAGGCAGTGTTCCAAATTATACCGGCGAGGAGATTTTGAAAATGGTGGATGCTGCATTTGATGCGCAACCGGCCTGGGAAAAGGTGCCGCTCTTCGAGAGAGGACAGATCCTGTACAAGTTCTGTGACCTCATCGACCGCGATCGTGGAAGAGATTGCAAACTATATGTCCTGTGAAATGGGTAAGCCGATTCTGCAGTCGCGTGCGGAAACTACTTACGCGGCAGAGATCGGTCGCGCCAACATCGAGGTCGGCAAGCATATGTATGGCGAGGTGCTGACCGATAGCTCCGAAGGCTATGAGGATCATGTCGTTCTGGTTCGCCATGAAGCGCTTGGCGTTGTTGCAGCGGTGATCCCGTTCAACTATCCAGTCGAGCTGACCCTACAGAAGGTCGTTCCGGCGCTGTTGATGGGCAATACCATGATCGTCAAGGCTTCGACCACTGCGCCATGCTGCGTAAAGAAGCTGATCGACCTGGCACATGAAGCAGGCGTCCCGGAGGGGGTACTGTATTATGTGACCGGCAGCCGTGAGGACTGCACCAAGAACCTGCTGACCAATAAGAAAGTTGCGTGCATCGCAATGACTGGCAGTACCGAAGCTGGGTCTGAGATGATGATGGATGCTGCACCGTCCATCAAGAAGGTTGTTCTGGAACTGGGCGGCAACGATCCGCTGATTATCACTGAGGAAGCAGCAGACGATCCGGAGCTGATTGCAAAGGCAATTGAGTGCTTGTGCTGGGGACGTATCAACGAGAACAACGGTCAGGTGTGCGCATCTCCAAAGCGTACCATCGTGCACAAGCGCGCACACGACGTATTTGTAAAATGCCTTGTCAACTTTGTAAAGACCCTGAAGCGTGGCCATGCGACCGATCCGACGGCGCAGCTGACCCGCCTGGTTTCCACCAAGGCAGCAGAGCGCGTAGTAAAGCAAATCCAGCATACCATTGATCAGGGCGCGACGCTTATTTATGGTGGCAAGAACAACGGCCCTGAGATGGACGTCACCATTCTGGATAATGTAACGAAGGATATGGATATCGCCTGCGATATGGAGGTATTCGGTCCGGTCGTTCCAATCATCACTTTTGAGACCGACGAAGAGGCGGTTGCAATTGCAAACCAGTCCAAGTATGGTCTAAGCTCCTGCGTCATCACCAAGGAACTGAATAAATCGTGGTACTACACTGAGCATATCGAATCCTCGGCGGTTTGGGTCAATGGTTCGTCTGCACTACGTCATAACGACCAGCCGTTTGGCGGCTGCAAGGGCACCGGTATCGGTAACGAGGGCGCCGGCTATTCCTGCGCTGAGTTTACCCGGCTGAAGACTTACGGCTTCTGTGACGTATCCCCGAAGAAACGCCTGCATGAGCACGCGGACGGGATGGGCGATTTCCTGTCCAACTTCCGCACGCAGGTTGCTGAGCAGATGAAAAATATGTGATTTTTCAACGGAAGATGTAGATATACCTCCCTTCATGAAATGCCCTTAACGGCAAAGGCGGAAACAGAGAATCTGTTTCCGCCTTTGCCGTAATACGATAAAAAGATCCTCCCGTAGGAGGAACTTTTGGCTATAGGGACGCGCCGAGCGCGTGCGCGCGTTTGGCTGCGTCGGTCTGATCAATCGCGCCGCGTTCCAATACGCTGTCGACAAGAATCTTGCCGACTGTTGTCCATTGAAAATATCCGTTCAGACCTTCATGCATGGAAAGCGCGTCACAAAAGATCTTCTGTCCCTCACATTCGCCGCAGAGCAGCAGCACGGCCTGCTTGCCGGTCAGTGGACGAAGCGTTTTATCCGAGCAATAGGAATACAAGCGGTCAATCGCTGCTTTGAGCTGCGCAGGCATGGCCGACCAGTAAAGCGGGTAAGCAAAGGCCACAACATCGGCGCGCTCCAGCTTTTCCGAAAGCTCCTGCCAGTCGTCCTCGATCACGCAGGCTTTGCCGTGGATCCAGCACTGATCG